>CAIWXH010000689.1 GCA_903916565.1 uncultured Oscillochloris sp.
AGCGTGCGCCCGTCAGGAGTCGCGGCGAAGGTGTTCACGCGGTCGGCTAGCGTGCGCTCGACGCTGGTCGCTGGATCAAGGGCAATAAGGACACCGCCCCGCAGGAAAAGAATCTCGCTACCGATGGAAGCACTCGGCGCGACGGTCGGCGCGATGGTCGGGGCGACGGTTGGGGCGGGCGCACTCGGCGCGATGGTCGGGGCGATGGTTGGGGCGGGCGCACTCGGCGCGATGGTCGGCGCGATGGTCGGGGCGACGGTTGGGGCGGGCGCACTCGGGGCGATGGTCGGGGCGACGGTCGGGGCGGGCGCACTCGGCGCGATGGTCGGCGCGGGCGCACTCGGCGCGATGGTCGGGGCGATGGTCGGGGCGACGGTGGGCGCGGGCGCACTCGGCGCGGGCGATGGGGCGATGGTCGGCGCGGGCGCACTCGGCGCGGGTGTGCAACTCGCCAGCGCTAGGGCCAGGGCTAGGGGCATGAACAGGTGGATGCTGATGCGGCACATAGCGACCTGCTACTTTCTACGTACCCGAAAGTACGCGCTAGAAATTCCTGCTTCATTCCAACGTGCCATCCAAGGATGGGCTTATCGCCAGTCCACAGGCCGGTTTTACGTCTCGACGTAGCCACACAACCGAGACGACTGGGTTCAGGCACCAGCGAGCCGTATCGCCTCATCCCGAATATTGCGGGCCGCGTTCAGGTCACGGTCAAGCACCGTGTCGCACGCTGGGCACGTCCATGCTCGCATCGCCAGGGTGAGGTTCGGGTTCACCGACCCGCAGTGGTTACAGGTCTTGCTGGACGGGTAGAACCGCCCGATGGCGACGACCCGACTTCCTGCCGCAGGCGCCTTGTAGTCCAGTTGGCGGCGGAACGCGGCAAACCCTACGTCGCTGATGGCTTGGGCAAGGCAGTGGTTTTTCAGCATCCCGGCGACGTTCAAATCTTCAATGCCCACCAGTGCGGCCCGTCGCACGAGATACGTGGTCAGTTTGTGCAGCACGTCCTTGCGCTGGCAGGCGACCCGGAAATGGGCTTTTGCCAGTTTCAGGACGGCCTTCCGGCGGTTGGCGCTGCCCTTCACCTTGCGGCTGACGGACCGTTGCAAGCGCTTGACCGTGCGGAGCGCCGCCTTGAGGTGTTTTTGGTTCTCAACCACCTTGCCTTCGCTCGTCACCGCCAGCGCTTTGATACCGAGATCCACCCCAATGGCCGGGCCGGTATGCGTGGGCGGGGTGTGGTCAACCTCCACCTGGATGCTGATCCACCACCACCCGGCCTGATACCGAATCGTCGCGCCGAGGATCTTTCCCGTGAAGCGGAGCGCTTCCGTCATGTTCAGGGTGCCCACCTTTGACACGGTGAGCGTATGCCCGTCTACCGTGAGCCGGTCATTGGCGACGTAGAACGACCCATACCCGTGCCTGCGGGACTTGAACGTGGGAAAGCCGACTCGCTTCCCCTTGCGCCGTCCACGACGGCTCGCAAAAAAGTTGGTGACCGCCTGTCCCAGGTTGACGAAGGCACCCTCAATCGCGGACTTGCCGACCTGGAATGTCCAGGGATACGCCACCGCACGGATGCGCTTGAATTCGTCGCGCAGCGCACGGGCCACGGGCACCTTCACGCCCTGGTCAAGCGCGTCTTTGATGACCCGCAAACCCCAATTGTAGCAGAACCGCGCCGTTCCTGCGGCCTGCCGGAACCGGCGTGCTTGCTCAGGTGTGGGGTTCAGCCGGATCGTGTGGGCGCGGATCACGGGTGACTCCTTCGTGTGCAGCTTGCACCGATTCGTCCACGTTTAGGTATTTGGGAAAGGCTATAGCGACCTCCGCGACCTAAGACAAGGTTCGTAGGTGCTTGACAGTCTTGGGCAGACGCAGGGCTTTCGGCTGCGCTCGGCCTAAATCCTGAAACCCGGCACCTGAAACCTTGCCTAAAGAAACATAGAGAGGCGATGCCTCTCTATGTTTAACGTACGTGCGGCGCTGGTGTTTTCTTTGATCGGGTGCGCCCACTGAGCCGCCAGCCAACTATCAGGCTGCTGTCAGGCCGGTGGGGGCGTGCCGGGTACCGGAGCGACGAGTTGCTCGGCTGGGATGACGATCTTAATCTTTTGCGCGGCCTCAGCCTGCTTCTGAAGGCCCTCGATCCAGGGCATAAAGGTCGCGGTGAATGCCTCTTGACCCGCCGGTGTCTGGAGCATACTGGCGGTCGCGAAGGGTTGCACCTTGGGCGCATCGAGCAACTCGATGATATGCCAGCCAAACTGGGTCTGGATCAGGCGGCGTTCGCCCACCTTCATGCTGAAGACGGCCTCATCGAAGGGGCCAACAAAGAGGCCGCGCGGTGCCCAGCCCAAATCGCCGCCAGCCTCCTTCGAGCCAGGATCGTCCGAGCGCTTGGCCGCGAGGGCCGCAAAGTCGGCACCACCCTCAAGCTCTTTCAGCAGCGCCTCGGCCTCGGCCTTAATCTGGTCGAGCTTGGCGGTGTCCGTGGTGACGGTCGTGGAGAGGAGAATGTGGCGTGCGTGGGCCTGTTCGGCGCTCGTGTGGCGCAGGATCATCTGCTCGATGACTAGGTCGCGCCTGATCAGCCGCCGCAGATTCTCTTCGCTGCCAACCTTGGCGTGTTCGAGGAAGGCCGCGAACTGGGCCGCGTCGCCGTTAGCCTGCGACTGCCTGAGATCCACAAGCTGCTTTTCTACGGCGGCATCATCGGTGGTCACGCCCTCGGTCACGGCTTCCTGCATGACCAACTCAACCTGAATGAGCTGATTGAGCAGCTTGGTCGGCTCAGCGCCGGCCTGGAAACTCCGCACAAACTCGCCACGGGTCACCGTCCCACTTCCAACCTGGGCGATCACCTCAGTGCTGCTGTACTCGCCGGTCGCTGCCAGCAAAGGCAAGGCGGTGGGGACACTGGCAGGATTCGTTTCCGTTGTCGTGGTGCCAGCGATGGGGCTGCTTTGGGCCGCAGGGGTGGTGGGGGGCGCGGGGAGCATGAAGGCGAGGCCGACGCCGATGGCGGCAAAGAGCAGCACCGCGCTGATGATCACCGCAATTGGGGGCCGCCCGCGCCCGCCGGAACCTTCCGCTGGCGCATTGTCGCTCTCAGGCCCGTCTGGGTTGTCAAAGGATTCGGCGGGGGAGGTATCGTCCGCATCGTACGCGGTGTCGCCTGATGACTCATCACTCAACGTTATCTCCAATCGTAGACGGTGGGGCACGGACAAAACCGCAACTATGCTACCACAAGTTCCCTAGCGCTAGATGGGAACAGCTTACCGACGCTCACCCGCCGCCTTCCCCGCCCCCAGTGGCGGTGTGACAGCGCTGGCAGACCAGCTTGGCCGTGTCTGGGGTCAGGAAGAGGAGTTGCTTCTGGCCGCTGGTGACATGGCCCTGGTGGCAATCCACGCAGGTGCCTGCCTTCGGGTCGAGCGCCTGCCATTTCGCCAGCAGCGAATGGAAGTGGTTATTCATGCCGGGGGTCTCCGTCACCTTCGCGTGGCACTTGAGACAGTTGTCATCGGCAATGTGGGCGGTGGAAACGGTGGCTTTTTTCGTCATCCCGGCGAAGAGGAAGGCGAGCGCATTTTGCCCGCCAAGCGTCATCGCGCTAACCCTGCCGCCTACTCCTGACCCACTATGGCACGAAATACAGGTGACGGTCTGTGCTGGATGCGCCGAAGCAAGATCAACTGCAGCTACCGGCGCGCTCTGCTCACGCTGAAAAAAAGTCACTTCGGGTTCAGTGTGACACGAGATACAGAAGGCATCATTATCTTCCAGATGGGCGGCATACAGCCCGCCGCCGCCCACGAGTACGATCAGGAGGACGCTGTACAGGGCGATGCGTTGGGGCCATTTGTTGACCGGCTTAGGGGTAGACGCTTTCCGACCGCGCTGTGGCGTACGTTCCGAAGCTGTTTGCATGCGAAACTTCCATGGATAGACGGCGGATATGGCAGGCCATAAGACAAGGTTTCAGGTGCCCGGTTTCAGGTTTCAGGCCGAGTGCAGCAGCACGCGCCGTAAGGCCCAAAACGGTAAAGCTGCGACGAACCTTGTCTAAGAACACAATAGAGCAGCGGGCATCCTGGCGCAGAACCTATTCCTTGGGCGCGGCGCTGGCGCGCAACTCGGCGACGATGGCGGCGGGTAGCCGGTGTTCCCAGAGGTCGCCACCCAAGCGCTCAAGCTCGGCCACGATGGCGTCGCGCTCGTCGGCGGGGACAACCGCGACCACGGCGGCGCTGCCGACGATCAGGGCTTCACCGATCTCGTAGAGCGCCTGGTCGGGAAAGCCGCTGTCGCGCACCATGCGATGCGCGGCCACATCGGTGGCCTGTTCGGCCATAAAGGCCGGTGGCGTGCCCATCAGGCCAACAAATGTATAGAGAAACCAAGCCACCCCGCCAGCCACCGCTGTGGCAATCTGGGCAAGTTCCTGCTGCAGATCGTGCGGCTCACGCAGGCTGATCGTGCCGTTGCCGTCCTTCTGAACCACGGCAAAATGACCATGGCGCTCGCCGATCTGTCGGTCGAGGGCCACGAGATCGGCGCGGGCCTCCTCGGCCTGACCTACGCTATCGAAGGTGTAGACCAGCAGGCGCATATCGTCACTCATCATATCCCTTTTAACTAGCCCCAGTGCTCCGGCCCCTATCATACCAGACTCGCTGGGGTTGGTAGCAGGGCTGAAGCAACGTCCTGTTGCCGCGCCAGCCCTCACCCCCCCTGCCCCCTCTCCCAGCACGGGAGAGGGGGAGCCGAACGCATCCTGCTGCGAAATCCCCCCTCTCCCCGTGAGGGAGAGGGGCCGGGGGTGAGGGGCAAACGGCGACGTTGCCGCAGCCCTGCGCTAAATGTGTTCCCCTTCAGCGGCACAGGGCAGGCGCACCGTGAAGGTGCTACCGCGCCCCTCAACGCTGACCACACTGATACGGCCCTCGTGCTGCTCGATAATCTGGCGTGCGTTCGCCAGCCCTAGCCCAGTGCCACGGACACGCTCGACCGCATTGGTGCCACGATAGAAGCGCTCGAAGATCCGGGGCAGATCGGTCGGCGGGATGCCGATGCCCGAGTCTTGCACGCTCACGACCGCAGTGGTGTCGCCCTCGCGGGCGACCGTCACGTTGATCAGGTCACCATTGGGACTATAGATGATCGCGTTGCGGAGCAGGTTCGCAAAGATCCGTGCGAGGCGCCGACTATCGCCCATGCACAGCAGCACGGTGTCGGGTGCCGTGAGTTGGATGCTATGGCGCGCGCTCGTTGACTGGATGGTCACCACGCTCTGCCGCACGAGGGCCACCAGATCGACTGACTGGCGGTTGAGTGCAAGGGCATACCCGGCACGCAGGTGTGCGCCGTCGAGCAGATCATCGATCTGCCCATCCATCTGGCTGACCATCTCGTGGATCACCGTCAGCCGCGAGGCAAGCTTCTGCCCCAGATCGTCCAGACCCTCAACTTGTTTCAGCATCAGGCGCGCTTGGCCCCGAATGACCGTCAGCGGGTTACGCAGATCGTGCGAGATCATGGCAATAAACTCGTCGCGCATCTGCACGGCCTCGGTGGCCGCAAGATGTGCCCGTCGTTCGGCCTCGTAGAGCCAGGCCCGATCAAGCGCCTGCGCGCACTGTTGGGCGATCATCTGAAGGTAGACCCGGTTGTTGGCCGAAAAGAGCCGTGGCCCAGCAAAGCTGAGGCTCAGCGCCCCGATGATCCGCTGTTGGATGATGAGCGGAAACGAGGCGTTTGCGCCCGTCTCCGGCATCAGCTCTAGCAATTGCGGATAGCGTGCCGCAAGCTCGGCGGGGGTTTCTAGCCACACTGGCTGTCCACTGCGCGCCGCCTCGACCAGCGGCAGCGCCATGTCGAGCGCCAAGTGTTGGTGCTGTGCCATCAACTCAGGGGGATAGCCAAGCGTCCCCAGCACCTCTAGGGTGTGTGTCTCCTCCACCAGCAAGGCCACCGTCCCCGCATGGGCCTCTAGCGCCAGATGTACGTGCTTGAAGATGCCCGCAGCGACCTGCGTGGGCGTGAGCGCCTCGGCGAGGGCGGTGGTGAAGGTCAGGAGTTGGGTGCGCTCAAGCTCGGTGCGCTTCCGCTGGGTAATATCAACCGAGACACCGATGATCCCCAGCGGGTTGCCTTGGGTGTCGTAGACAGGCGAATCGGTGACCAGCACATCCAACTGGGAGCCATCGCGATGGTAGACCGAGAGTTCGCCACTCCAGACGTTGCCGCTCGTCAGGGCGGCGAGCATTTCACGCTGTATGGCGACGTTCGGGGCAATCCCAAGCGTATCGGCCATGTCGCGACCAAGCGCCTCGGCGCTCGTCCAGCCATACAGCAACTCGGCGGCACGATTCCAGTAGCGGATCCGCCCGTCCATGTCGGTCGCAACCACGGCCTGGCCCACCGCGTCGAGCATCCGGGCCTGGAGCGCGATCTGCGCCGCCTGAGTCTTACGCTCGGTGATGTCTTCCGAAATCCCGGCGACGTGGTGGGTCTGCCTTGCCGTATCCCAGATCTGAAAGCTGCGATCCCGCAGCCAGCGCACGCTCCCGTCGGGGCGCACAATGCGGAACTCCTGTTCATACATCTCCGCATCGCTGCGCGCAGAAAAGGCGCTGCTGATCCGCTCACGGTCGTCAGGGTGGATGATCGCGCTCCACTCCATAAAGTTGGCGTAGAAGTTGATGCGGTTGCGCCCCACGATCTGATCGTAGGCGGGGCTAAGATAGAGCAACTGCTGTCGCTCCAGATCTGCGATCCAGAAAATGTCGCGCACGGTCGCGGCGAACTGGCGGAAGCGATCTTCGCTGGCCCGCAGCGCGATCTCGGTCTGCTTCTGGGCCGTGATGTCACTAAAGCTGATCGCCAGCCCGTCCTCGATGCGTACGACCATGTTGCGGTACCAGGCGTTGAGCCCGTCGGCGGCGTAGGCTTGTTCAAAGATCTGGGATTCGCCACCTGCGGCGACCGCGAAATAGCGCGCCAGCAGACCATTCTCTGCTGCGCCGGGGAACACCTTGCTCATCCTCTGGCCGTACAACTGCGCCAGCGGTTGCCCCACGAGGCGCTCGGCCACAGGGTTGAGATATTCGCAGGTGAAATCAATGATTGACCCGAATGCATCGCGTACATTTCGCACCAACGCAATCCCATCGAGTGAGCAAGCATGAATTGCCTGAAAGCGCTCTGGGTCGGGCAGATGATCATTCAACAGGGGGATCTCCTACAGCGTTGTGGCATACTCTTGCGACGGGGAGCAAGGGTGCTGAAGTGGAGGCTAGGCAGCGGGGATTAATGGTGTGCAAAAGGGTAAAATCATTTAAGGTGTAAAATTGTATCTGATCCGCTGTAGGCTGTCAAAGAAGCAAGCGGAGCGCCCAGCGCGGCAGCGCGCCATTCGGTCGTAGCACCCAAGCGCGCATGCCTTCTCGCAGCCGGTCACAGCGGCGAGGTCGTATTTCGGTTATGATACCTCAACTGAGGCCGCCGCCTAGCGGTGCCGCACACGGCAAGAATGGTGTTACCATAGCCTGTATAGTGTGAAATAGATCACAATGAGTTACAGGGGCGCCCCCTGGAATAAGGTACAACCTATGACCACGACAGCCGCTACACCAACAGACCACATCGCAGCCGCATGGGCAGGTTTTGCCCCAGGTATTTGGCAGGAGCGCATCGAGGTGCGCGATTTTATCCAGCAGAACTATACGCCCTACGCGGGCGACCGTAGCTTCCTGGTTGGTGCCACCGAGCGTACGAGTCGCCTCTGGGCCGAGTTGAGCGAGTTGTTCATTCTGGAGCGCTCACGCGGCGTGCTGGCGGTCTCGCAGATCCCCAGCAGCATCACCGCCCACGCCCCTGGCTATATTGACGCCGACCTTGAGCTGATTGTCGGTCTTCAGACCGACGCGCCGCTCAAGCGGGCGATCTTCCCCAATGGTGGCTGGCGCATGGTCGAGAGCAGCCTAGAGAGCTACGGTTTCGCGGCGGAACCACAGACCCGCGAGATTTTTACGAAGTATCGCAAGACCCACAACGACGGCGTCTTCGACGCCTACACGCCCGAGATTATGCGGGCGCGCAAGTCGCATATCGTCACGGGCCTGCCGGACGCCTACGGACGCGGGCGCATTATCGGCGACTACCGGCGCGTGGCGCTCTACGGGGTTGATCGGCTGATTAGCGCCAAGGAGGCCGAGAAGGCGAGCATTGATGCGGCCCACTCGACCGATGAGATCATCCGTGACCGTGAAGAGCTGGCCGAGCAGATCCGGGCCTTGGACGAGCTGAAGCTCATGGCGGCGAGCTACGGCTACGATCTGGCTGGCCCCGCCACCACGGCTCGCGAGGCCATCCAGTGGCTCTACTTCGCCTACTTGGCCGCCGTCAAAGAGCAGAACGGCGCCGCCATGTCGCTTGGGCGCACCTCGACCTTCCTCGACATCTACATCGAGCGCGACCTCCAGGCGGGTCGTCTGAACGAGGAGCAGGCCCAGGAGCTGGTTGACGACTTTGTGATCAAGCTCCGCATTGTGCGCTTTCTGCGAACCAAAGAGTACGACGCGCTCTTCTCGGGCGACCCGACCTGGGTCACCGAGAGTCTTGGCGGCGTCGGCAGCGACGGGCGCTCGCTGGTCACACGCACGAGCTTCCGCTTCCTTCAGACGCTGTACAATCTGGGGCCGTCGCCCGAGCCGAACCTGACGATTTTCTGGTCGCCGAGTCTGCCCGAGGGCTTTAAGCGCTTCTGCGCGCAGGTGAGCATTGACACCAGTTCGATCCAGTACGAGAGCGACGAGTTGCTGCGTCCGGCCTGGGGCGACGATACCGCCATCGCCTGCTGCGTCTCGGCCATGACTGTCGGCAAGCAGATGCAGCTCTTTGGCGCCCGTGTCAATCTGGCGAAGTGCCTGCTCTACGCGCTGAACGGTGGCCGCGACGAGATCAGCGACGAGCAGATTGGCCCCGAGGGTACGGTCTATCCCGACGCGGTGCTGGACTACGCGCAGGTGCTGACGCGCTTCGATGCGATGATGGAGTGGCTGGCGCGGGTGTATGTGAATGCGCTGAACTGTATCCACTATATGCACGACAAGTACGCCTACGAGCGCATCGAGTTGGCGCTACACGACTACAGCCCGCTTCGCACCATGGCCTTCGGCATCGCCGGGCTTTCGGTGGTGGCCGACAGTCTGGCGGCGATCCGCTACGCGCAGGTGCGCCCCGTGCGCGACGAGCGCGGCCTGATTGTGGATTACACGGTGACGGGCGAGTTCCCGACCTACGGCAACAACGACGACCGGGTGGACAGCATCGCCGCCAGTCTGGTCGAGTCCTTTATGGCGAAGTTGCGGAAGCACCCGGCTTACCGTGGGGCCACTCACACCCAGAGCGTGCTGACGATCACCTCGAACGTGGTCTACGGCAAGCACACCGGCAACACGCCCGATGGGCGGCGGGCGGGCGAACCCTTCGCCCCAGGCGCGAACCCAATGCACGGGCGTGACACGCACGGCGTGGCGGCGGCGGCGCTCTCGCTGGCGAAGCTGCCCTACGCCAGCGCGCAGGATGGCATCTCGTGGACGACCTCGATTGTCCCGACGGCGCTAGGCCGTGCGCCCGAGGAGCGGGCCGCGAACTTGGCGGGCCTGCTCGACGCCTATGTTGGTCAGGGCGGTTTCCACATGAACATCAACGTGTTGAACCGCGAGACGCTGCTCGACGCGATGGAACACCCCGAACACTACCCGCAGCTTACGGTGCGCGTTTCGGGGTACGCCGTGAACTTTATCAAGCTCACCCGCGAGCAGCAGCTTGATGTGGTGAGTCGCACGTTCCACGGGAATCTGTAGCGCTGTGGAGGTGTGGAGGTGTGGAGGTGTGGAGGTGTGGAGGTGTGGAGGTGTAGAGGTGTGGAGGTGTGGAGGTGTAGAGATGTAGAGATGTAGAGATGTAGAGATGTCACCTCTACACCTCCACTACACCTCCACACCTCCACGGCGAGCAAGCAATGACCGAGACAGGCTACATCCACTCGTACACGACCGCCTCGGCCCACGACGGCCCAGGGCTGCGAACGGTGGTGTGGACGACCGGCTGCCACTTTCGCTGCCAGTACTGCCACAACCCCGACACCTGGCACCTCACCGCTGGGCGCAAAGTGTGCGCCGCGACCCTGGTGGAGGAACTGGCGTGCTATGCGCCCTTTATCCACGCCACGGGCGGCGGGGTGACGATCAGCGGCGGCGAGCCGCTGGTTCAGGCACCCTTCACCCTGAGTGTGCTGCGCGGCTGCAAGGCGCGTGGCTTCCACACCGCCCTCGATACCAATGGCTTCCTCGGCGACTGCCTCACCGACGAGGATCTCACGGCGATTGATCTCGTCATCCTTGATCTCAAATCATACCTGCCCGAGACGCACCGGCTGGTGACCGGCAAGGAGGTGGCGCCCGTGTTGCGCTTCGCCCGGCGGCTGGCCGCGCTGGGCCGACCGACCTGGGTGCGCTTCGTGCTGGTCCCCGGTCTCACCAACGGCCAAGCCAACCTTGAGGGCTTAGCCACATTTATGGTTGAGCTGGACAACCTTGAGCGGGTCGAGGTGCTGCCCTTTCACCAGCTTGGGCGCACCAAATGGGATCAGCTCGGTCTGTCCTACCCCTTGACCTGTACGCCACCCGCTTCGCCCGAGGCCGTCGCCCGCGTCGTCGCGCTCTTTCGCGCCCACGGTCTGCGCGTCGTCGAGGCGTAGAGCTGGCACTAGGAAACGTCGGCGGAAATACGCGGCAGATTTTTTACCACGAAGCACACGAAGCGCACGAAGGCCGCTCCATGTTCGATTGCGCTCTAACGCTGTACTAAGCCAAGCGCGAAGGGCTTTGGCCTCCCCGCGCTTGGTTCAACATCTGACTTGAGCGAACGGCGCGTTAGCTGGCGACCAGAGTCGCGCTGACCGCCAGGAAGTGACAGACGCTCCCGGCGATTACAAACAGGTGCCAGATCGCGTGGGCGAAGGGGATGCGCTGGTTGTGGTAAAAGAGCGTGCCACCCGTGTAGGCGAGGCCGCCGGCCACCAGCCAGCCAAGAGTCGCGGATGGGAGCGCTTGGGCCAAGGGCAGCGCGGCGACCACGACGAGCCAGCCCATCCCAAGATAGAGCAGGGTCGAGAGCAGCTTGAAGCGGGTCGCGAAGATGAGCTTGAAGACCACCCCAGCAATGGCTAGGCTCCAGATAATGCCAAAGAGGCTCCAGCCCAACGCACCGTGCAGGCTCACAAGCGTGAACGGCGTATAGGTTCCGGCAATCAGGAGATAGATCGCGCAGTGGTCGAAGATTTCGAGGCGGGCTTTGGCTGGCCCACGCGGCGCGCTGTGGTAAAGCGTTGAGGCGGTATAGAGCAGCACCAGCGAGAGGCTAAAGACCGTCGCTGCGCTAACACGCCAGGGGTCGCCGCTCAGGGCGGCCAGCGCGATGAGTGCGCTGCCCGCGACGAGACTGGTCACGGCACCGGCGCCATGGGTAAGGGTGTTCGCCAGTTCTTCACGCCGTGGGTAAACGGGTGTAGTCATACGCATGCTCCACAAGCGCCCTATGATTCAAGGGCGTATGGGTAGCGTATCTGGTGGGGGCGCGCTTGGGAAGTGCCGTCCGTCTAGGCGAGCGGCACAGAAGACTGAGGTATGGGTGCAGCGACTCGTGACTTGAGACATAGGCTGCGGCACCCGTAGCAGGGTGACCGCAGCCCAAGCGAGCCCCTACTCCGCGACTTTCGGACGCCGCCCGCCGCGCACACGGCGCTGGACAGGCGCATCGTCGCCGCTTGCCGCGCTGGCGGGATCATCCGAGGGGACGACATCGGCAAGGTCTGGGAGAGCGGCGACGATATCCTTTACATTCGCGCCATCGTCTAGGTCTGCGGCGACGTGTACGTCGCCTGACAGATCAGTAAACGCCGCAACCTCCTGCTGCGCCAGTTCGCGCAGCTTGGAATAGAGGTCAATCGGCAGCAACACGCCGGTCGGATAGCCTTTCTGCGTCACGACAATCGGCTGTTGGCGCTCTTTGCCGCGCTTGATCAGCGATGCTAACGCCGAGGCCGCCTTTGAAATCGGCACAACCCCGTTTTGCAGGTCCACATTCAGGTTCAAGGTGTTCGTTCGAGGCATCATTCGGTTCCTCTCTCATAAGGCATGGCGACAGTGCCAATGCTTCACCGTAGCCCAGAGGCAGCGCGCTACCAGTGCCTGCTAGGTAACGCTATAGTATCCAAAAGCCTAGCGTTTTATTGCACGAGCCTTCGATTCGACAGGGCAATCCTGTCAGGCTGGACTACACAGCCCCTACGCCCTGGCGCGAACGCATCAGGCGCTACGTTTGCAATCTGGTTATAGGCGGCGTTGATGTCGGCATTCACCCGCTGCCCACTGGCGGTACGAAAGAGGCCACGGCGCACGCGCTTGCCCGCATAGGACCGATGCTTGCCCACCGGCTCCGCGTCGAAGAAGCTACATTTCGAGGTGTAGGCTTCGTCGTGGGTGATCACGGTGATGCCGACCAGTTCCGCCTTGTAGGTGAGCATCTGGATGAGGCGGGCAAAGGGGATGCTCACGAAGGTCTGGTTGGTGCGCCGTCCGAGCGTCATGCCTTGCTTCCAATCAGGGTTGTGGCCGATGATCAGCGTGCCAATGCGGGCCTGTACCAGCCATGTAATGACGGCACGGCTGGCATGGTGCAGGTAGTCACGCACGCGGCGGTTGCGGGCATCGGTCACGGCGTCAAGCTGACGGCTGGTGTACTGACCGACGGGGAGCTTCGCTTGGAGACGGGCGCGGGCCTTGTTGTAGGCTTGGTTGATCGCTTTCAGGGGACGACCGTTCACCAGACACGGTGCCACACCGGGCTGGGAAGTCGCTATCGCCACCAGATTGTTCACCCCCAGATCGATACCTGCCGACCCCACGGCGTTCACGGCGGCAGGTTG
>CAIWXH010000690.1 GCA_903916565.1 uncultured Oscillochloris sp.
CGGCGGGCGTCTGCTGGTGACGACGCCCAACGAACTGTACTTCAAGAGTCGCCTCCGCACGATTCTGCGCGCCGTGCTTTGGCTGCCCCTCAGCACCCGCGCCGAGTTTCGCCACCAGATGCGGCTTGAGGGCGAGGCGCGCTACACAACCCACGCGCACACCTACACGATGGGCGAGCTAACCTGGGCGGTTGAGCAGGCCGGTCTGCGCGTGACTAGTCACCGCTTCGAGGCGCCGTGGGAGCGGGTGGGCCTTGAGGCGGCGCGGCTCCGCACGCACCCGCTGCGCGTGCTCGCCAAAGGTGCCTTCGCCGCCGTCACTGCCGCCCTGCCGCCGACCCGCTCGATGCTGCTGGTTGTGGGGCGCAAGGGGCCGTAGCGCCGCCCCGACCTAGACGCCCCGGCGGGGCCATGGCGGTTGCAACGTCCGGTTGCCGCGCCAGCCCTCACCCCCCAGCCCCCTCTCCCTGAGCGGGAGAGGGGGAGTCGAACGCTTCCTGATGCCGAATCTCCCCTCTCCCCGTGAGGGAGAGGGGCCGGGGGTGAGGGGTAAAAGGCGACGTTGCAACCGCCATGCCCGGCGGGGCGTCTCTACCATCGTTGGGCCGAACCCATCTGGTATAATGGCGGGCGCCCGGGCCGCTAGCTCAATGGCAGAGCAATCGGCTCATAACCGACGGGTTCCCGGTTCGAATCCGGGGCGGCCCACCACCTTCGTGACACAGGGAGAAGGGGACAGGGAGACAAGGGGACAGGGGGACAGGGAGACAAGGTGACCGAAGATCCTCCGCCCGCACCGCCAGATGTCCCCTTCTCCCCGTGTCCCCGTGTCCCCTCGTCCCCTTCTCCCCTTCTTCCCTCGTCCCCGTGTCCCCCTGTCCCCTCGCCCCCTCGCCCCCCCATCTCCGCTGTGATCCCGACATGGAACGCGCTGCGCTATCTGCCAGCCTGCTTGAGTGCGCTGCGCGCCCAACTCGCCCCCGGTGACGAGATGGTGCTGGTGGACAACTGTTCACGCGACGGGGCGGGCGACTGGGCACGCCGCTACGCCCCTGATGTGCGCGTGCTGGCGCTGCCCGAAAATCGGGGCTTCGCCGGGGGCACGGCGGCGGGCATCGCGGCGGCCCGTGGCGAGCTGCTGCTGCTGATCAATGACGATGCTCTGGCTGAACCGGGCTGCGTCGCGGCCCTGTGGGCCGCCCTGCGTGATGCGCCCACGGCGGGCGCGGCGGCGGGCGTGCTCACCTTCAGCCGACGGCCCGCCACCGTCGCCTCGGCGGGCATCGTCTTTCAGCGCGACGGGGTCGCCACCGACTTGCATCTGGGGCTGCCGGTGGCCGCATTGCCCGCCAGCCCGGTCGAGATTTTTGGTGCCAGCGGTGGCTTGGCCCTGCTGCGGCGCGACCTGATCGCCGACGTGGGCAGCTTCGCGCCGGCCTTCTTCAACTATCTTGAAGATGCCGACCTGGCGTGGCGGGCGCGGCTGCGCGGCTGGGGGTGCGTGCTGGCGCCGGGGGCGCGAGCCCGCCACGTCTACTCGGCCAGCGCGGGGCAGGGCAGCCCCTTCAAGCAGCGCCTGCTGGGGCGCAACCGGCTGCGTGTGCTGGTGCGCTGCCTGCCGGGGCCGCTCATGCGTGACTGTCTGCCGTCAATCGTCGCCTACGAGCTGCTGGCCGTCGGCTACGCGACGCTGAAGCGTCAGTCGGCCAGCATCGCCGGGCGGGCCGAGGCGCTGCGTGAACTGCCGACCCTGCTGGCCCAACGGCGGCAGATCCAGGCCCGCCGCACCGCAAGCCTGGGCGATTTGGCGCGCTGGATCACGCCTGCGCCGCCGCCGTGGGCTGCCCTGCACGTGCAGCGACGGCTGGCCGCGCTGACGGGCTGACGGGGCACCGTCGCCCGCCGGGGGGCTGAAGCCCCCGGCTAGATTTTGCGAAGCCTGCTGCAGCAGGCTGGTTGAGGCCGCGCAGGCGGCCTTCGCAGCGCGTCGCCCGTGGCTTCAGCCACCGGGCGGGCGCGGTAATCGGACGTTGCAACTGCTAGGACTGCATACGGCGCTGCTTGGACACAAGGCCAGCACCGTGCTATATTGCCCCGCAAGACAAGGTCTTAGGTGCCGGGTTTCAGCTTGACCGTTCGTAGTATGGGCTTTAGCCCATTGCGGTGGCTTATACGCGGCTGAAACCGCTCCTACGAACCACGCAAACGGTAAAGCACCCGTGAACCTTGTCCAAGGTGTAAAGCGATTAGTCACAGGGCGCCATTGTGTCAGCGGTCATCCCCTTCCAGATTAGCGTGGGCGGGCGCGGCGCTACGGGCTATGGGCTGCGGGCCACGGGCGCAGGCCAGATGGTCGAAGCTCGCCTGGAGTTGCCTGCGCTGCCGAGTGACCCGACGGCGCTTGGGCTCGTTCTGGGCCAGGCGCTCTTCCCGCCGGTGGTGCGCCAACTGCTGATTGAACTGGCGCGTGAGGCCGATGAGGCCGACGCCCGCCTCCAGATTCAGCTACATATCGCCCCGCCTGAGCTGGCAGTTTTGCCGTGGGAGTGGGCCACCCTTGGCGGGGCGACCCCGTGGTCGCCAGCGATCCGCGACGACTATCCCTTGGTGCGCGTGGGCCGTGCGGCGCATTCACGCTCGCCCCTGCCCATCGCTGGGCCGCTGCGGCTGCTGGTCGCTTGTGCCCCTGGCCCGGCGGCGCGGGCTGCCGGGCCACTCGGCCACGCGCTGACTGAGCCGGTGCAGGCCAACGCCCTGGTGATCGATCTGCTGCGTGACACCGACCAAGCGGCCTTGCGCGTCGCCCTGAGCGAAGAGCCATGCCACGTCTTGCACCTTGTCGTGGCCGACGCGACGGGCAC
>CAIWXH010000691.1 GCA_903916565.1 uncultured Oscillochloris sp.
GCTGGCGAACGCCCCGGTGCTTGAGCAACTCCATGTGCTGGATCTCTCCCTTGGCACGCTCGGCGACGAGGGCGCAACGGCGCTGCTGGCAAGCCCCGCCACCGCCCGGCTGGAGAAACTGGACCTTCATCACCACTACTGCTCGCCCGCCGTCGTCGCCCAACTCGCGGCGCTCCCGCTGAGCGTGGACACCTCGGAGCCAGAGGCGCCGGACATCTACGGCGGCGAGCGCCACCGCTACGTCGCGGTGAGCGAATAGGTGAACTTCGTCCTCGTCGCCAATCCCGCAAGTCGGCGCGTCATCCTCTTCCAGGCGGCGCTGCACGGCCTTGGGCTGCCGCCCGCCCGCTTGGTCGCCTGGGCCGACCTGCTCGCGGGCGAGGCCGACCTTACGGCAATGGTGCGGGCGGGCGACGTGGTTCGCATCGAGTCACCAGGGCAGGAGTTCGCGGTCGAGCGGGCCTTGCTCGCCCTTGGGGCCGACCAGCCCGACGAGGCCGGGTATGAGCGACTCGCTCAGGCCGCCGTCGCTGGCCTGAGCTTTGACAAAGGGGCCATCCTCTACCCCCGACAGTGGTTTCTGGGCCTTCGCGCCGCCCTCGCCCTCGTCACCCAGCAACTCGCGGCCTGCCCGCCCCATCGCCTGATGGCCGCGCCCGCCGACATCCTGGTGATGGGCGACAAGCGCCTCTGTCACGCCCGCCTCCTTGCGGCGGGCGTGCCGGTGCCCCGCGCCCTTGGCCCGGTCGGGTGCTACGACGAACTGCTCGCCACCATGGCGCGGCTGCGCTGCCCACGAGTCTTCGTCAAGCTCGCCCACGGGTCGAGCGCCTCCGGCGTCGTGGCGCTCCAAATCGGCGCTGGCAAGCAGCAGGCGATCACCACGGTTGAGCTGACGCACGGCGCTGGCGGGCCGCGCCTGTACAACTCACGGCGGCTAAGCACCTATACTGCGCCAGCCGAGATCGCGCAGATCATCGACGCCCTGTGCCGCAACGGCGTCCACGTCGAGCAGTGGCTGCCCAAGGCGGGCAGCGCCGGGCGCACCTTCGACCTGCGCGTGGTGGTGATCGCCGGGCAGGCCCGCCACACCGTTGCCCGCCTGAGCCGGGGGCCAATGACCAACCTGCACCTGCTAAACACCCGTGGCACCCTCGCGCCGATTATCGAGCGCATGGGCGACGCGGCGTGGGCGGCGGCGCGGGGCAGTTGCGCGGCGGCGCTCGCCTGTTTTCCGGCCAGCCTCTACGCTGGCATCGACCTGCTGATCGGCACCGACTTTCGCCGCCACGCCATCCTTGAGCTAAACGCCTTCGGTGACTTGCTGCCCGGCCTGCTCTGGGCGGGCGAAGACACCTACACGAGCGAGATCCGCTCCGTCATCCTATGAGCCTCAACGCACGCGCCCTCGTCGGCAGCCACGACATCCTCTTCGTCACCCTCGACACGCTGCGCTACGATGTCGCCCGTGACGCCCTGGCCCGTGGCACCACGCCGCACCTTGCCGCGCTCTTGCCCCCTGACGGCTGGGAGCGCCGGCACAGTCCGGGCAGCTTCACCTATGCGGCGCACCACGCTTTTTTCGCCGGCTTCCTGCCGACGCCTGCCACCCCTGGCCGTCACCCGCGCCTCTTCGCCGCCCGCTTCGGCGGCAGCGAAACCACCACCGATGGCACCTACGTCTTCGATGCGCCCGACATCGTGACCGGGCTGGCCCACCTCGGCTACCACACGGCCTGCATCGGCGGGGTTGGCTTCTTCAACCTACAGACGCCGCTCAGCCGCGTGCTGCCCGGCCTCTTCGCCGAGCAGCACTGGGCACCAGAGCTAGGCGTGACTGACCCGAACTCGACCGAACATCAGGTGCGCTTGGCCGTGGAAATCCTGGCACGCTGCGCGCCAGAGCGGCGCATCTTCCTGTTCATCAACGTCTCGGCGCTGCATCAGCCAAACCGCTGCTACCTGCCTGGGGCCACCGACGACAGCCTCGCGAGCCACGCCGCCGCCCTCGCCTACGTTGACCGCCAGCTCCCGCCGCTGTTCGCGGCCCTGCGCGCACGCGGGCCAGCCCTCTGCCTCATCTGCTCAGACCACGGCACCGCGTACGGCGAAGATGGCTACAGCGGCCACCGCCTCGCCCACCCGACGGTTTGGGATGTTCCCTACGCCGAGTTTATCCTCGCCGGAACCGCCGCGCCACGGAGCGCCCTATAGCAATCCCGGACTGGTTGTCCCGCCGGGGGACTGAAGTCCCCGGCTCCTTCATCTGCGAAGCCTGCCTTTGCAGGCTCATTCAAGCCGCGTAGGCGGCCTTCGTCCCGCGTAGCCCGTGGCTTCAGCCACCGGGCGGGAGCGAAACAAACCGTGCAGGATTGCTATATGAGCGAACTCCCGCCCGAACTGACCGGCACGCCCTATGGCGCCTATGCCTACGCCTACCCGCACAAGACCGCCTACCGGCCCTTTGCTACGCCGGTGCCCCTCCGCACGCTCTGGGCAAACGCGGAGTGCGCCGCCCGCTTCCTCTACCTGCATGTGCCGTTCTGCGAAATGCGCTGCGGCTTCTGCAACCTGTTCACCACGGCCAACCCGCCGGGCGATCTCCCGGCGCGCTACCTTGCGGCGCTGCAGCGCCAGGCGGCCCAGGTGCGCGTGGCCTTGGGCGAGACGCGCTTCGCCCGCCTCGCCATCGGGGGCGGCACGCCGACCTACCTGGAGCCGTCTCAGCTCCACGCGCTCTTCGATCTCGCCGAGTCGCTCGGTGCCGCGCCAGGGGCTATCCCAACCTCGGTTGAAACCTCGCCAGCGACCGCGACCCCCGAGCGGCTGCGGGTTCTGCACGAGCGCGGCGTGAGCCGGGTGAGCATCGGCGTGCAGAGCTTGGTGGAAACCGAGGTGGCGGCAGCCGGGCGTGCCCAGCGCACCGCCACGGTTGAGGCGGCTCTGGCGAGCATTCGCGAGACCGGCTTCCCAACCCTGAACATCGACCTGATGTACGGGCTACCCGGCCAGAGCGTAGCGAGCTGGCTTGGCTCCCTGCGGGCCGCGCTGCGCTACCAGCCCGAGGAGCTGTTTCTCTACCCGCTCTACGTCCGGCCCCTGACTGGGCTGGGACGCAGACCCGACGGTCGCCCGCTCGACGATGCAGGCTGGGACGAACTGCGTCTGTCGTGCTACCGCGCCGCCCGCGACCTGCTGTGCGCCGAGGGCTACGCGCAAATCTCGATGCGGATGTTCCGCGCCGCCCACGCGCCCATCGCCAATGAACCGACCTACTGCTGCCAGGAGGATGGGATGGTGGGCCTGGGCTGCGGGGCGCGCTCGTACACCGGGGGGCTGCACTATGCCAGTGAATATGCCGTCGGCGCGTCCGGGGTGCGCGCCATCCTCGCCGCCTACCTCCGCGCACCCGAGGCGGCCTTCGCCGCCGCGCAC
>CAIWXH010000692.1 GCA_903916565.1 uncultured Oscillochloris sp.
CCCCTGTCCCCCTCTCCCGTGCGCGGGAGAGGGGGGACTCGCTTTGACGCTGGCGGCGGGTGTCGGAGGGGGCTGCGTGGCCTTTGGGGTCACTGGCGATGCGGGGGCGGGGGCAGCGCGGCGCTCGAATTGCCCCATCTCCCGCCGCAAATCCTCGATCTCGATGGTGATGTGGGGAGGACAGTCGATCCCGTAGCGCGCCGCTGTGAGTTCGAGGGCCGCGAGACGACGCTTCTTTGCGGTAATGACCGCATCCGTAGTGGCGGGAGCCGGAGTCTCGACCGGCTGCGCCGCCTCGATCCGGCTGATCTCGTCGGCAAGCTCGTTGGCGTGGCGCTGGAGGCGCATCTGCTCGGCAGGCGTGATGGCGCGTTCGGCGTGACTGGCGGTGGTAGCATGCTCCAGCTTTAGATCGCTGAGATACCGCGTGAGCGATGCCTGCCGGGTCGCCTGGGCCGCGTCGGCCATGCGGTCGGTCGATGGCATACCGAAGTGCAGCCACTCGGCCAGAGCCACGGCCAGCAGCGGGCTGCGCGGTACCCAATAACGCCCATTTCGCCGCGCCAGACCGAGCAACTCTAGGCGGGCGGTGTCGTCATCGGTGGTGCTGGTGCGCTGGTTGGCGGTGAGCAACCGTCGCGCCGCGCCTGCGAGTTGGGGATCGCCAATGCTGCGGCGAAGGTGTTCCAGCAGCGAGTCATCCCCATCCAGCAACGCCCAGCACAACTCCTCGACCAGGGCTTCGTCGAGCGGATCGCCCCGCAGATGGCGTTCGGCCAGTAGCCCGCCAATGCGCTGGGTCAGGTAGGGGTGGCCGCTCACCCGTGCGTAGACCGCACGCCCGAGGGTTGTGGCAGGCTCCGTCGCAACGCCCACCAGCGTGAGTCCGGTGGCGATCAGGGCAACCGCATCAGCCTCGCCCAAGTCGTTGAGACGCACAATCTCGCAGACATTACGCAGGGTTGATGCCTGCACAATCGCCAGGTCGTAGAGTTCTAGGCCACCTGCCAGCACAAACTGGGTTTTGGCTAGGGCCGGACTCACCAGCCGATGTGTATGTAGGGCACGAATGACGTGGGCGAGATCCTCGCGGGTCGCCTCGGGCAGACGGGCGAGTTCATCGAGCAGCAGCACGAGGCGCTGAACCTCGTCACCGGCCAATGCCTGCTCCAAAAAGCCGCGCAACTCGGGGATACCGGCAGTTGCGGGGACGGGCGGTAGGTGCGGCAGGTTGGGCCGCAACTCGGCAATCAGGTGCTGGAATGCAGCGTCGGTGGTGACACGCGGGATGCCCTGAAAGTCCACCCGGCAGACCCGCACGCGCTCCGGCAGCCGCTCGCGTAGGCGGGACTCCAGCCGCAGCAGCAGGCTAGTCTTGCCATTCTGCCGCCCGCCGTAGACGAGCAGGAATGATTTATGGTCGTTGAGACAGGCACGCTCAAGCTGGGATAGCTCGGCGGCCCGCCCCTGGAAGAGCGGGTCGTCCTGGGCCAGTGCGCCGGTTGGGGTGAAAGGGTTGTGCATCATCGCCGATAACCGATAACTGATAACCGATAGGCCCGCATTATGGACTACTTATAGCAATCCTACATAGGTTGTGAAGAGGAGTCAAGCCTTTAGGCGGCGCGCTCCGGCTAAAGCCTCGACTCCATGCGACAACTCTCATAGGATTGCTATACTTTAGCCAGGGCGACGACGGTTCTCACCGTGCGCCGCCCTCGCTCACTAGCCCCATCCCGACGTTCGGCCCATGCGGCCTACTGGCGGGGAGAGGGGCGGTTTGTCTTCGGCTCCACCGCACACGGCGATGGAGCCAGGAACCGGCCTGTCATTCTCCCGCTGGGGCCGCACCGCCGCCCGTGAGCGAGCGGATCCTCTTGGCCCCGGCGACCCGTCGAATGATTGGCGACCCGCAACCCCCTATTGTTGTTGCGGTTGCGCGCGTTGTTGTTGTTGTTGCGGTACGCCCCGCGCACGTTCCACGGCGGAAGACCCTCCCGCCGCGCCACCGATGTGGTGGGTCGGCCGGTCCCTCTATACCTACGGCCCGGAGGCCGGGGATAGCTCACTCACGGGCGCGCAGCCAGCCGCCCAGCAGGCGACCGATCTCGACACTGCGCCGTGCGCCCTCTTCGTACTGTTTAAAGGAAAGCGCCTGAAGATCGCGGGCAAGCCGCAGGAGCAGGCGCAGTTCGGCCAGGGCGACATCGGCCTGGCGTAGAATGTGGACGGTCTCCTCGGGTGATTTGGCGGCCGCAATCAGGGCGTTCTGAAACGCGAAGGCCGCCTCTGGGATACGCCGGGCCAGTCCGCCGCGATGCTCACGTGGCATCTTTGCGGCCAGCGGAAGCAGCCAGCGCACGAAATCATAGGTCTGGCTGAAGATGGGAGACTCGCTGCTCATCGGGCGTGCTCCACGGTGAACGGGTGTGCGCGCAGCAGCCGCGAGCGCAGCCGGTAGGTGTCGGCGTGCTTGGCGTGGGCGATCCAACTGCGGATGGAGGCCCGCAGCCGATCCGCTGGGAGCAGGCCCGTGCGATAGTCCCGCTGTTGCCGCCGCAGCCGCTGTACAAATAGACGCACATTGCCGCGCCGGAGGCGGCGGTGATCGCGGAACAGCCGGTAGCCGACAAACTCCACGCCCTCGTCGGCAGCGTAGATCCGTGTCTTCCTGGGATGCAGGGTCAGCCGAAGCTGAGCAGCGCGTTCGTGGAGCGCTGCCAGGGCTGTATGGAGGGTTGGCGTGGCGTCCGCGAAGATCAGAAGGTCGTCGCAGTAACGCACGTGGGGCAGGCGTAGTTCGCGCTGGATGAGCGTGTCTACGCTGTTCAGATAGACATTCGCCCAGAACTGGCTGGTCAGGTTGCCGATGGGCAGGCCACGCGGGCGCAGCGCGGCGAAGAGATCATCGCCGGGGAAGAGTTTCAGCGTGTACTCGCTGGACAGAATACCGTCGCCGCTGGCCATAATGCGTCGGCACAGGTCGAGTGTGCGCCGACAGGCGATATGGCGGGAGAGCATGCCATCAAGCACCCCGTGGTCAATGGACGGAAAAAACTGGGCTACGTCTGCCTTGAGCACATACGAGTGCTGACGCAGCAATGCCTGGGCGTGATCGGCGGCGGCGTGGGTGCCTTTGCCGACCCGGCAGGCGTAGGATGCGTTCGAGAAACGGGCATCGAAGATTGGTTCGATCACCCGTACCAGAGCGTGATGAACGACCCGGTCGCGGAAGGGGGCCGCGCTGATCTTGCGGCGCTTCGGCTCGCGGATGTAAAAGGAGCGGTAGCGCCCCGGTCGGTAGCTCCCCTCGCGGAGTTGCCGCTCTAGGCTCAGCAGGTTGGACTCCAGGTGGCGCTCGAAGGCGGCCACATCCGAACGCCGTCGCTTGCCGCGCCGCGCCGCTTCCCACGCGGCGTGCAGATTCTCGAAGCTGGCGATCTGCGGGAACAGGTTGTTGAAGCTCTTGGGCATTCGCACCTCACGCAAGATTTCAGATTTCAGATTTCAGATTGCCGATGTCGCAATCCTCGCCCCTACCCCCGCAAAAAAATCGCGATTCCGAACACAGAAGTCCGAACACAGGATTCAGGATTCAGGACACAGAACCGGGCAGAGGAGAACGACTGGCGACCCGCAACCCCATATAGTCGATGCGGTCGCGCGCGTAGTTGAAGCCGACGTAGCGGTACGCCCCGCGCACGAGTTTTTGCTCGAAATACCACGAACCACCACGCCAAATGCGTGACACATCTTGCTCCAGATAGGCTTCCGTCCACTCATCCTCAAGCTGGTAGGGATAGCCTTTACCATACTTCGTCGCGCACCACTCCCAGACATTGCCCGCCATATCGTGAACGCCATACGGGCTTACGCCCTCGGGGAAGCTACCTACCGGCGAGGGACGGCCAAGACTGAGTTCCTTACTGTTACAGCGCCCTAGCTCCCAGGTAGTGCCCCACGGGTAGATCCTCCCATTACTACCACGTGCGGCCTTCTCCCACTCGGCCTCGCTGGGCAGGTAGAATGCATGCCCTGTCTGGGCCGTGAGCCAGCGGCAGTAGGCTACCGACTCAAACCAACTCACATTGACGACCGGCAAATTGTCATCGCCGGTTTCTGGGCCTTGCCACATATCTGGCTTACTCGCCTTGCCGCTGCGCATAGCTGGCAAAAAACGCTGGTACCAGGGTCTCGTATCAAAGCGGTAAATGAATCGCCAGCCCGCCTCTGTCCAATAATCGCGGGTGGTGTAGCCATCGCCTTCCACAAAGCGCCGCCACTGGGCCACCGTCACCGGGTACGTGCCAATCCAGTAGTCGGGTAACTCCAAGCGGTGTTGTGGCTTCTCATCGCTGTTGGCCATTGGATCGGCGTCACTGCTCCCCATGAGAAAGGGGCCAGCAGGAATATGCACCATCTGCGGTATCCAGCCTTCACCGCTGTAGCGAGGATCAGCGCCAGCCAAGGTATAGCCAGCGGCCAGGCGCGGGAGGTGGTGCGGGTCGTGTTCAACCGCATGCAGCAGGAGCGGCACCAGATCCGCGTCAGGCGGCGGCGACGGCACCCTTGTTGATCACGCTGCGGGACGATGATCGGGCGACCGAGGGCCAATTCCAGGGCGCGGGCGCGGATGGAGCCATAGGGAGCGTGCTGGAATGCGTGGAGCAACTTTGCCTGCTCAGGCAGGGCCGTGCGTTCCTCTAGC
>CAIWXH010000693.1 GCA_903916565.1 uncultured Oscillochloris sp.
CACCCGGCGCACGGCGTCGGGTGCGCCGGAGATGACCACCTCGCTCGGCGTGTTGATGTGGGTCAGGAAGGCCCGCCCCTCGCCGCGCAGCCGTTCGCGGACGGCCTCGGGTGTGGCCTGGGCAATGTAGATACACCAGAAATCATCCGGCGCGTCGGCGGGCACGCCGAGGTACTCGCGGGCAGCCTCGCGCTGGCCGGTCAGGCGACGGGTGAAGAGGGGCGACTCGCGCAACCGCTGGAGGGCTGCGTCGTCGGCCCGCCACGCGCCCAGCGACCAGAGCATGCTCGCCTCGCCCATGCTGTAGCCGAGGGCCGCGCTCGGGCGCAGGCCAAACTGCTCGCGCAGGACGGCGGTGAGGAGCAGGGTGAAGATCAGGCTGGTCTGGATCATGCCCAGGGGGTCGGCGCGCAGGGCCGCCTTGTCCTGGCTGATGTCGGCTGGCTCAGGGGCACGCTGGCGGCGCGGGTAGAGCCTGCGCTCGCCGAGGGTGGCGGGCGCGTCGGCCAGCAACTCGCCCATGCGCTCGTGCAGAGCGGGGAAGAGCTGGAACAGTTCGCGGCCCAGGCCGGGGTAGGCGCTGAACGCGCCGGGGTAGACGAAGGCCAGCCCGGCCTGCGGGCCGAGGGGTTGGGCGCTGAAGCTGCTGCCCAGGGGCGTCTCCCAATCGCGGCCCTGGTCGAAGGCGGCGGCGGCCCCGGCACGGGCAAAGCCCAGTTCACGCAGCAGCTCGTCAGTGCTGCGGGCCACTAGGGCCAGGGCGTAGCCCGGCGCAGGTAGGCCGCGCAGGCGGCCTTCGTCCCCTGTAGCCGAGGGCTTTAGCCCCACGGCGGCGGCGGCAGATCGCCCTTGGTAGGCGCGGATGGCCTGTTGGCTCAACTCGGCCACGGGCGTACCAGACTGCGCCGCCGCCTCTAGCTGGTCAAGCTGGGCCAGCAGGTCGGCGCGGCCAGGGGTGGCCAGGGGCAGCAGCCAGACTCGGCTGCGCCGGGCGAAGGCGGCGGGCTGCGGGCGGGCCTCTGGCCCTGTGGAGAGCAGGACGTGGGCCGCGCAGCCGTTGCGATCCAGGCCGCTGATCGCCGCCCGGCGGCGCTCACCGCGCCGGGCCAGCCAGGGCCGTGCGGCGTCGGGCAGGTAGAAGGGGGAAAGGCCCTCACCCCCCTGGCCCCCCTCTCCCTGCGCGGGAGCGGGGGGGGCATTGGAGTCCGACTCCCCTCTCCCCGTGAGGGAGAGGGGCTGGGGGTGAGGGCTGCCCGGCAGGTGCCGCCCGTCCAGGCAGAGTGCGGCGCGGATGAGGGCGGCCATCCCGGCGGCGGCTCCGCAGTGGCCGATCTGCGCCGTCACTGAGCCGACTGCGCAGGTTAAACCCTCACCCCCGGCCCCTCTCCCAGCGGGAGAGGGGAGATCGGACTCCCTCTCCCAGCGGGTGAGGGCTGTCCCATCGTATACCTGACCCAACGCGGCGACCTCGGCGGCAGAATCGCCGCTCAGCTCCAGGTAGCCCACCTCGGATGGCCGCACCCCGGCGGCGGCGAGGGCTTGGCGGGCGGATTCCCCCACACCCCCGGCCCCTCTCCCAGCAAGAGAGGGGAGATTGGACTCCCTCTCCCGCAGGGAGAGGGCTGGGGTGAGGGGGGGATGAGCCGAGGCCACGAGGGCCACGGCGTCAACGGTGGCGTAGATCCGCTGGCCAGACTGGTGCGCGTCGGCGGCGCGGCGCAGCACCAGCGCCCCCGCGCCCTCGCCCACCGCCCGGCCCGCCTGTCCGGCGGCGGTGTCCAGAATTACGCGCTCGATGCTGCCTGCCAGATCCACGGCGGCTACGACGACCGCCTCCAGTTCGCCACGGGCCAGCATGATCTGGGCCAACTCCAGGGCGCGGAAGGCCGAGATCTCGTCGGCGGAGAC
>CAIWXH010000694.1 GCA_903916565.1 uncultured Oscillochloris sp.
CAGCCCAGCGTACGCTCCTTGACGGGCGTCACTATGCCATCGTGGGTACTCTGAATGGTGACGGGAGCATTCAGCAGACGATGGTCTGGTATTTGTTGGATGCCGCCGAGATTCGCTTCAGTGTGGGCGCGAGCAGTGCCAAGGCCAGCAACTTGCGCCGCAATCCGACCATTACGGTGACGATTACCGACGGGCCGCGCTACCTCTCGCTACGTGGCGAGGCTGTGGTCGAACCCGCCGACCCTGAACTGCGCCTGCGCCTGGCCTTGCGCTACCTTGGCCCCGAGCAAGCCGACGAGTGGCTCGCCCGCCGCCCCGATGCGCCCCGCGCCAGTGTGCGCGTGGTGATTCGCCGTGTCTATGGGCAGGGCGTCTAACTGTTGGCGCGTTTGCTATGATGAGCGTGCGCGATAGTCTGACTACCTTGAGGCGCAGCATGCTGCGCCTCTATGATCCGTCACGCTGCACAAGGCTTCATTATGATCGAGCTTGCGCTCTCGTACATGCTGATCGCCAGCACCGCCGCCCTGGCCACCTTTGTCGCCGCACGGGCCTGGGAGTACATACCAGCCAGGCTGTTTGTGCTTGTCTGTGTCACGCTGCTGCTGGTGCGCCTCTTCGGGGATCTGCGCGACCGCGCCAGCGATCCGGTCCAGGCGGGCGCAATGGCGAGCCTTAGCCTTACGAATATCGCCATCCTTGACGTGCTGCTGCTGCTGCTCTTCGCGGCCCTCTTCGCCCCATCTTGGTACGCGGGCCGACGACCAATGTTCTGGATTGCCACCCCTTATTTCCTGGCGGCCCTGCTGCTGGTCGCCGACGGTCTTGCGGGAATGCACCTGATCTTTACGGGGATAAGCGCGACGCCTGCTGGCTTACGCCTACAGCTCGCCCAACCGGGTGGCACGCTTGCGCTGGTTGGCTTCGTCCTGTCGTGGGTGCCTCACTTGGCCCTGCTTACCGTGACCTTTGTGCGCCAACCCGCCGTGCGAGTCAGCATCGGGATCTTGCTGGCGACGCTGATTATGGCCCAAATCGGCGGCTCACTCGGCACGGGCGGCCTGATGCAGGCGCTGCCAGTGATGTTCGGCCTAGCCCACACGGTGCTTCGCACCCGGCTGCTGTTGCCTACGCGGGTCGGGATTGAGGCCGCCGTGCGGGCGATGGACGATGCGGTGCTGGTGCTTAACGACCAAGGCAGCATCGCGTTTGCCAACCCAGCGGCGATGCGCGCCGGGATGCACGAGGGCACAGAGCTTGCCACGGTCAAGGACGCCGCCGCAAGCGGCTACATCCAACTGCGGGGGCGCAGTCTGGCCCTACAGCAGAATGCGCTGACGGATCGGGCCGGTCGGCCCGTCGGTGCGGTGCTGATTGGGCGCGATGTGACCGAGCTTGAGCGCCGTGAGCGCCTGATTGACGAGGAGCGTGAGCGCTTGGCTGAGGCGGTCAGGCGGCTGAAGGCGACCCAGACTGAACGGGCCGAGTTGGCCGCAGCGATGCGCCAGATGGCCTTGCCGGTCATCCCGGTGCTGCCGGGCGTGCTGATTATGCCGCTTGTCGGCAACTTCGACGGGCAGCGCATCACCGATTTCACCCAGACCTTGCTTGAGGGCATTGAGCACAAGCGGGCGCGCATGGTGCTGCTTGACATCACTGGTCTCCCGCTGCTTGACACGGCGGGCGCCGCCGGTCTGCTGAATGGCGTGCGGGCGGCGGCCCTGCTCGGTGCCCGCTGCGTGCTGGTGGGCGTGCGCCCTGAGATTGCTCAGACCATCGTCGGCCTTGGTATCGATCTTGATGAGATTGACACTGCGGCGACCCTTCAGCAAGTTTTGCAGCGCGAGGTGGGGCGGTAGTTGCAGTGTCCGACTTGGTCGGACACTGCAAGAAGTTTTTTTGTGGCGAGGGCCAAGCCCTCGCCACACCTCTCCCCTGGCACCTAGACTGAAAGGATGCGCGATGCCAGTGCGTGCCCCTATCGTTTTGGATGCGGCCTATCGCAATACGGTTGCCGAGGTGCTTGCCACGCTTGAGGTTGATGCGGCCCACGGTCTATCGGCTGCCGCCGCCAGTGAGCGCTTGGCGCATTATGGGCGAAACGAGTTGCCTGAGCCGCCGCCTACCCCCACGTGGCTGCGCTTCTTGGCCCAATTTCGTGACCCGCTCACGGGCCTGCTGCTGGTCGCCACGGTCATTTCGTTTAGCGCCTGGCTGATCGAGCGCGGTGAGCCGGTGCCCTTCGAGGCGCTGACCATCCTGGCGATTGTGCTGCTGAATGGCGTGCTTGGCTTTGTGCAAGAGAGCCGCGCCGAGCAGGCGGTGGCGGCGCTGCGCGCGCTCTCTTCGCCCCATGCGCGGGTGTTGCGCGATGGGCGGCAGCAGGAGATTGCCGCCGCTGACTTGGTGCCGGGCGATGTGCTGCTGATTGAGGAGGGCGATTCGTTCCCTGGTGATGCCCGCGTGATCGAGTCCATCGCCCTGCGCGTGGCCGAGTCGGCGCTGACGGGCGAGAGTACCAGCGTCGGGAAGGAGAGCGGCGCCATCGCTGAGGAGGTGGGCATCGGCGACCGGGCCAATATGGTCTTCTGCGGCACCGCTGTGGCCTCGGGGCGTGGGCGTGCGGTGGTCACCGCGACCGGCGCCGCCACCGAGATTGGCAAAATCGCCAACTCGCTTCAGACGACTGAAGATGATCCGACCCCGCTCCAGAAAGAGTTGGCCCGCGTCGGGCGGCTGCTCGGCATTGTCGTGATCGTCATTGCCGTGGTGATGAGCGTGACTATCGTGCTGGTCAGCCACGTGACTAGCCTGGGCGAGATTGTTGATGTGCTGCTGCTTGGGGTGAGCTTGGCGGTCGCAGCGGTGCCCGAAGGGCTGACCGCGATCACCACGATTGTACTTTCGCTGGGGATGCAGCGCATGGCGCGGCGCAATGTGATTGTGCGGAAGCTCTCGGCGGTGGAAACCCTGGGTTCAACCACCGTGATCTGTTCGGACAAGACCGGCACGCTCACCAAAAATGAGATGACCGTTCGCACGGTGGTGACGGCGAGTGGCCGGATTGACCTGACTGGCATCGGCTATGCGCCCACCGGCGAACTGGCCCGCGATGGGCAGCCGGTGAATGACGAGGCGCAACTCGGTGAGGTACGCAAGACGCTGCGGGCGGCCTCTATGGCGAACAACGCGCATTTGATCGAAGAGACGGATGGGCGCTGGTCAATTCAGGGCGACCCGACCGAGGGTGCGCTGCTGGTGGCCGCGCGTAAGGTTGGCCTGACGGACGCCGACCTTGACGAGCGCTTTCCGCGTGTCGGCGAGGTGCCCTTTAGCTCGGAGCGCAAGCTGATGAGTACGGCCCACGCCGACCAGCAGAAGGCGCGGGTGATGGTGTTTGCCAAGGGTGCCCCCGACATTCTGCTGGCGCGCTGTGACGCCGAGCGCGGCTCCGACGATGAGGTGCGCCCGCTGACTGACGAGCGGCGACAGGCGATCCTGGCCGTGGTCGAGGAACTGGCCGACGAGGCGCTCCGCACGCTTGGGCTGGCCTACCGCACGCTCGCCCGTGATGCGGTTAGCGGCGAACTTCACGAGGAGGTTGAGCATGCGTTGGTCTTTCTGGGCGTCGTTGGCATGATTGACCCGCCGCGCCCCGAGGCCCGCGCCTCCGTCGCCGAAGCGAAGGCGGCGGGCATTAGGCCGATTATGATCACCGGCGACCACCCGCGCACCGCCGCCGCGATTGCAAGCGAGTTGGGCATCAGCGCACCAGGGGCGCAGGCGGTCACCGGCGGCGAACTCCAGCGCATGGACGAGGCCGCGCTGCGGCGGGTCGTGCGCGACGCCTCGGTCTATGCACGGGTAGCGCCTGAGCATAAGCTCCGCATTGTGCGCGCCTTGAAGGCCGAAGGCGAGATCGCGGCGATGACGGGTGACGGCGTGAACGACGCCCCGGCGCTCAAGGCGGCTGACATTGGCGTGGCGATGGGCATCACCGGCACCGATGTGAGCAAAGGTGCCGCCGACATGATCCTCACCGACGACAATTTTGCCTCGATTGTGTCTGCCGTCGAAGAGGGCCGGAGCATCTTCGCCAACATCCAAAAGTTTCTGCGCTACCTGCTCTCGTCGAACATTGGCGAAGTTTTGACGATGTTTGGCGGCGTGGTGCTGGCTGCGCCGATTGGGCTGGTGCCCGAGGCCGGATCTGCCGTGGTGGTGCCCCTGCTGGCGACGCAGATTCTCTGGATCAACCTGCTGACCGACGCGGGGCCAGCGCTGGCTCTGGGCCTCGATCCCGCCGACCATGGCGTGATGCAGCGTCCGCCGCGTGACCCGCGCACCGCCGTCATCGCGGGGCCGATGTGGTTTAACATTGTATTCATCGGCGTGATCATGGCCGTCGCCACCCTGGGCGTGATGGACTGGGCGCTGCCTGGTGGCCTGCTGGTCGGTCAGGGGAATATGCGCTACGCGCAGACGCTGGCCTTTACGACGCTGGTCTGCGCGCAGCTCTTCAACGTCTTTAACGCCCGCTCCGACGAGCGCAGCGCCTTCCGGGGGCTGTTCAGTAATCTGTGGCTCTGGTTGGCGGTGGGCCTGTCGCTGGCGCTTCAGGTGGCGGTCGTGTACGTGCCCTTTCTTCAGCAGGCTTTTCGCACGGTGCCGCTCTCGGCCTTCGACTGGCTGGTCTGCGCTGGCGTGGCGAGTACGGTGCTGTGGCTGATGGAGCTACGTAAGCTGGTTGGGGTGGTGCGGCGTGGCGTAAGGCGGTAGGGGCGGCGGGGCGGCGGGGGCGCAGCATACTGCGCCCCAACTACATGCGCCCTGATTGCATCAATGTGTTAGCATACGCCAAGCTTAATCTCCTTACCACGAGGTCGCAGCGATGCCAATGCTCAGTCGGGCGCTCACACTCCTTATCGCACTGCTCATCACCTTGCCATCCACCCGTTTGTTGCCCGCCGCCCCGAGGCCAGCGCCTGCTACACCACAGGCGACTGCGGTGCTGATCGGCCTGCGCCCAGGCGTGCCGCCCCTGCCCGATGGCAGCGCACCGCTTGGCCCCGCGCACAACTTGGCGATCACCTCGTCCAATGCGCTGCCGGTCGCGCCCGGTGCCGCGCCGATCTACCGGCTACGTCTGGCCCCCGGCGCCGATGTGGCCGCGACCCTGGCAACCCTGCGTGCCGCCCCGGCCCTCGCCTTTGCCGAACTCGATCAGCAGGCCATCGCTCTCGCCGCACCTAACGACCCTGGCTACGCCGTACAGTGGGGACTGACGCGCATTGGTGCCGAGGCCGCCTGGAATGTGACGAAGGGCAGCCCCAACATCGTCATCGCCGTGATTGACGCGGGGCTTGATGTCAACCACGCCGACCTGGCCGACCGTCTGTGGACCAACCCTGATCTTAATGCGCCTGATGTCCACGGCTGGAATTTTATTGCGAACAGCAATGATCTGAGCGATAGCAGCGGCCACGGCACGCAGGTGGCTGGTGTCATCGCAGCCAACGCAGACAACGGCATCGGTGGCGCGGGCCTCTGCCCAAACTGCCGCCTGATGATTCTGAAGGTGTTGCACGCTGACGGCACCGCGAACTACTCAGACATTGCCGCCGCCGTCGGCTATGCGGCCCAAAAGGGCGCCGATGTGATCAACCTGAGCCTGGGCGGCATCAGTGACTCGGCGGCGCTGCGGAGTGCTGTGAGCGCCGCAGCGGCCAAGGCCGTGATCGTCGCCGGGGCTGGTAATGGCAGTACCAGCGCCCCCTTCTTCCCCGCCGCCTACAACGAGCACGTGCTCGCGGTCGCCGCCACCACCAGCACCGACGCGAAGGTCGCCAGTTCGAACTATGGCCCGTGGGTTGATGTTGCCGCCCCCGGCGAGACCATCTACACCACCTACAGCGGTGGCGGCTACGGCGATTCGTCTGGCACCTCGATGGGCGCACCCTTCGCGAGTGGGCTGGCTGGCCTGCTCCTCAGCGCGCACCCCGACTGGTCGCCCGCCGACGTGCGCGCCCAGATTATCCGCACCGCAGCGAACATTGACGCGGCCAACCCGAGCTTCGTTGGACAGCTTGGCGGCGGACGGCTTGCGGCGGGGGCCGCACTGACGACCGTCCCCACGCCACAACTGCGCGTCGCTGCGGTCACGGTCAATGGGCAACCCGGCGGGCGTCCCGAGCCAGGCAGCACCGCCGCAGTGGCGATCACGCTGGCCAACGACTGGCTCACCCTTGCTGACGCCACGGCCACCCTCAGCGGCCCCGGCGTCACGCAGGCCAGCGCCACGTTCGGCACGGTGCCCGCCTTGGGCACCCAGACGAGCGCCCCGGCCTTCACGATCAGCGTGGCTGCGAACGCTGGCTACAACGCAGCCCTTGGCTATACGCTCCACGTTACGGCATCCAGTGGCTTCAGCGCCGATCTGCCGCTCACCATCACCACGGCCCCCGGCGTCACCGATGTGGGTGCCACGATCAACACCCAGATCTGGACCGCCGACCGAGTCTATCGGGTCAACAGCGAGACCGGCATTCCCGTCGGCCAGACGCTGACGATCCAGCCAGGCACCGTGATCCGCTTCGCTGCCACGGGCAAGCTGCGGGTGCAGGGCACGCTGATCGCCGACGGCACCGCCGACCAGCCGATCACCTTCACCAGCCAGGATCCGACGAAGAGCTGGGCCGGG
>CAIWXH010000695.1 GCA_903916565.1 uncultured Oscillochloris sp.
ACTGGGCGGCTGTTCGGTGCCGTAGAGAGCGCGCACATCAGTGTGGAGGCATACCAGTCTCGGATCGGGTTCGATGGTGACGCCGCCCGCCAGACTGCGTTCCAGGAGGCGTTTCAGCGTGCGGTTCTGGCCTGGAGCAATCCACCGCTTACGGTACAGGTCGAGCAGGCAACCGGAACGCCTGCTCCGGGCGGCCAGGGCGTCACCATCAACGGGTTCACCCAATCATCGGCGGGCATGATCGTGCAGTTCTCGGTCTTCGGCCTGATCAGCTCGGCCATGCTCCTTGTCCTGGAGCGCAAGAACCGCTGCCTCCAGCGCCTGCTGACAACGCCGATCAGTCGCGCAGAAGTCATCGGCGGGCACCTCCTGTCCATGTTCCTGGTGGTCTTTGTCCAGGAAGCGATCCTGATCGTCCTGGGCCAGTTTGCCTTCGGCGTCAACTATCTGCGCGAGCCGCTCGCCATGCTGATCATGATGCTGGCCCTGGCCTGCTGGGCGGCCTGCCTTGGCCTCCTGATCGGCACCCTGGCCGGGAAAGAAGACCAGGTCATCGTCCTCTGTCTGGGTGCCATGTTCCTCTTCTCCGCGCTGGGCGGCGCCTGGTTCCCGCTGGATGTGGCCGGCACGGCATTCTCGTCCCTTGGCCACGTGCTGCCGTCGGCCTGGGCGATGGATGGGTTCCAGAATATCATCCTGCGCGGAATGGGGTTCAGCTCGGTGCTGTTTCCGGCCGGTCTCTTACTGGTGTATGCACTGGCCTTCTTCGGGCTGGCGCTCTGGCGGTTCACGTTCGCGTAGGGGCCACGGGGAATCATCCTGTACATTGACATTCGGCCAGCGCACCAGAGCGTCTTCCAGCACCTCCCGCCCGAGGGGGCACGGAGCACGACCCTGGCGGAGGCGGCGCAGATGACCAAGCAGTCGATGGGAGCGCTGGTCGCCGATCTCGTTGCGTGGGGCTACCTGGAGCGCTGCGCCGACCCTGGTGATAAGCGCGCCCACATCGTGCGGCGGACGGCCTGCGGCTGGGAGGTGGAACGGGTTGCCCGCACCAGCCTGGCACAGCTTCAGGCCGCGTGGGCTGCGGCCATCGGCCCGGAAGCCTTTGCCCAGCTGTACCAGACACTGGAGAAGCTGAGCAGGCTTTTCCGTAGCGGATAACGCGCTTGAAACAAAGAACGGTGAGCCGTGAAGGCATTGGTTTTGGATAGTTTATTCATGTACACTCCGCTGTTGCGCCATGGTGATTTGCCGCGCAATGAGGAAAAGCGGGAACATGACGCCGTAAACAGGCGAGCCAGCGCATCCGCGTGGATGTTCTCGATCCGGCTCAGATGGGTGAGGTAGCGCCCAGTGGTGGCAAGGTTGCGGTGCCCCAGACGGGCCTGAATCATACTGACCGTGGCCCCCGCCCGCTCCATCGCCTGGGCGGTTGTTTCGCCGTCGAGATCCAGCCCAACCCTGCCCAGGGCCGCGCGGAAATCGGCCAGCGTGGTGGTGTATGTATCCCGGGTGCGGGCGCTGCCGCTCTTGCCGTGCTTGCTGTCGCGCCAGGCGGTGATCGCGAGGGCCAGCGGGTCGCGCTGGACGTGGGCGAGGTCGGCGTCTTCCGTTGGATGGGTTCGGGCCAGCGCATCGAGCATGGGCGGCTCCCGCTCCAGGGTGCGGGCGATCAGCGCGCCAGGGTGAACTCGACCAGCCGACTGTCCTTCGGCATTTGAAGGCGGGGCGTTCCATCGGGACCAGCGCCGATCAGGCCCAGGCCAACGACCAGCTGCGCGCCGCGCGCGCGCTCAATGCACCTGATCACGCGCCCGATCAGGGCCAGATCATCCACCACGCGGGCGGTCGCGCGCACCAGCTCGCCGCGCAGGCGCAGGGCGACGGGCGCCCCGCCGATGAAATTCTTGCTCCAGGGGGTGTTGGAGAAGGTGTAGAGCTTGCCGCCCTCCTCGTGGTAGACCACCACGATGTCGTAGCGCCTGCCGGTCTTGCGGCCCGCGAAGATGAGGATCATGGTCATCCCGCTCACGGCGGAGTGGAGCGGCGAGCGCAGGAGGAACTTCAGGGCCGGATTGAAGAAGCGGTAGCTCCACGCGGGCATGGGTGACGG
>CAIWXH010000696.1 GCA_903916565.1 uncultured Oscillochloris sp.
CCCTGAATGTCGGCCACGAGCGTGTCGAGCGCGTAGGGCGTCGTGCCCAGACGCCCCAACTGCTCGCGCAGATACGCCTCGCTAACGGCGCGGCTCTGGGCGTGACCCAGGGGCGCGGGCGAGCGTACGGTGACGCATAGCGCGGGGGGGTCGCTGAGGCTCCAGGTGCTGACCAAGGGCGCACCCTCGTGGGCGGTCACGCGCACCGTCACGGGCTGACGGCGCACCGGCGCACCGGGCTGGGTCAGCGGCCTGACGGCCCGCTCAAGCTCGGGGTCGTGGGTGCGCCAGAGCAGGTCGCCAGCCCGCACACGCCGCAGGCTCACGGCGTCGTAGCCGAAGTCGAGCTCAAGCAAACCGTCGCCAGCGGGGATGACGTGGTAGACGCGCCCGCCCTCCTCCGGCTCCTCGGGGCTGCGCCAGTCGGCGGCGTCGAAGACCACGCCGTCGCCCGCTTTGACGGGCGCCGCCGCCGCCGTCGGCGCTGGCTCAACCAGCACCGCATCAGTCAGCACGCGCACGACACGGCCCACCAGCACGCCTCGGTGGCGCGGGGCGCGGCCACGCACGACCGCCTGATGGTCGGTGCCGCCCAGAAAGTACGCGCCCATGCCGCGTGAGTAGACCTGCTCAAGACGCAGCTCTTCCGTGCGGGTGAGGCTGAGCGGCAGCCCGGCCCACGCCTCATCAACGGCCTTGCGGTAGGCGGCGGTGCTGAGGGCGACATAGTTGGCGTCTTTGTAGCGCCCCTCGATCTTCAGCGCCGTAACGCCAAGCGCCACGATGGCGGGCATCTCGGGCAGCGCGTACAGGTCACCCGGCGACAGCAGATAGCGTGCAGCGCCCAAGGGCTGATGGTGCCCATTGACGCGCAGTTCGTAGGGCAGGCGGCACGCCTGGGCGCACTGGCCCCGGTTGGCACTGCGCCCGCCCCACGCCTCCGACGAGAAGCACTGCCCCGAGTACGAGACACAGAGCGCCCCGTGGACGAACATCTCAAGCTCAACCGTCGTAGCCTGCCGAATCGCCGCGACCTCGGTGAGTGACAACTCGCGGGCCAGCACGATCCGGCTGACGCCGAACTGGCGGGCCAGCGCAACGCCCTCGGCGCTGGTGATGCTCATCTGGGTCGAGCCGTGGACAGGAACCTCGGGGGCGATGGCGCGCACTAGGCGAGCGACGCCCACATCCTGCACGATAAAGGCGTCGGCGCCCGCCTCGGCGATGGCGGCGGCCACGCGGGCGGCCTCGGCCAGCTCGTGGTCGAAGACCAGCGTGTTGAAGGTGACGTAGCCCTTGACGCCGCGCCGGTGCAGGGTCGCCAGCGCCTCGGGCAACTCGGCCAGGGTGAAGCCCGCTTTGGCGCGGGCCGTGAAGTGGTTGAGGCCAAAGTAGACCGCGTCGGCGCCCGCCTCGACGGCGGCCTGAAGCTGCGGCCAGTGGCCGGCGGGGCTCATGATTTCCGGCTTGCGCCGGGGAAGGGGAGTGTCCATAGGCGACAGGATACCATCTTCGTGCAAATGGCGACGGACTTGCAGGTTTTTACCACGAAGCGCACGAAGCGCACGAAGGCCGGATTGCTGCCGCATGCGCTTTGTGTAGTGCTACGCGGGCGGCCAGTCGGCGTGCCCCATGGCGGTCGCAACGTCGCCCGCCATGGGGCTGAAGCCCCCGGCTAGATGTTGCGAAGCCTGCCTTCGCAGGCTCATCAGCCCGCTTCAGCGGGCTTCGCAGATAGTAGCCCGTGGCTTCAGCCACCGGACATGCCCAAGCGCAACGATTTTGCCTGTGGCGAGTGGTGTATACTTGGGCGTATGACTACCAGCCCTGCCGTCCCCTTCGTGCGGCTGATCCGCGCCGGGTGCGTACCGTACGCCGAGGCGCTGGCCCATCAGCGCGATCTGGTTCGCGCCCGCTCGACCGGGCAGATTCCCGACACGCTGCTCATCCTCGAACACCCCCCCACCATCACGCTTGGCGTGCGCGCCGACCCCGCCAATGTGCTGCTGCCCCCCGACGAACTGGCCCGCCGCGAGGTGGCGCTGGTACGCACCGACCGTGGCGGCGATGTGACCTATCACGCCCCCGGCCAGCTTGTCGGCTACCCGATCCTCAAGCTGGCCCAGCACGGCGCCGACCTGGGCCGCTATGTGCGCGGGCTTGAGGAAGTGATGATCTGCACCCTCGCTGACTACGGCCTGACCGGCGCGCGCGTGCCCGGCCTCACCGGGGTGTGGGTTGGCGGCGGGCAGGCCAAGATTTGTGCCATCGGCGTGAAGCTCAGCGCCGCTGGCGTGACCTCCCACGGCTTCGCGCTCAACGTCAGCCCCGACCTCGCGGGCTTCCGTATGATTGTGCCCTGCGGCATCACCAGCCGCGCCGTCACCTCGCTGGCCGCCATGCTCGGTGCCGCGCCGCCCCCGGCGCAAGTCGAGGCCCGCCTGCTCGCCCATTTCGCCGCCGTCTTCGCGCTGACGCTGCGCCCCGCTGATTAGGGGGATTGGGGGGAGCGGGGGAGCGGGGGAGCTGATGCAAAGTCGTGCTGCGAACTCACGCCCGGTGGCTGAAGCCACGGGCTCGTACCTGCGAAGCCCGCTGAAGCGGGCTGCTGAGCCTGCGAAGGCAGGCTTCGTCAACCAAGAGCCGAGGGCTTCAGCCCCCCGGCGAGCGACTTGCTGCTGCGCTGAAGCCTTGGCTTACTTTCCGGTACAATACGCAAGAAATGACCTGTTGCGGAGAGAGGAATGTGCGTATGTCTGAGCTGATCCCCCTGACGCCGAACGACGCCGTGAGCATTCCGGCCACGCCGGTGCGCCCACCTCGGCCCGCGTGGCTGAAGGCCCGCGCCCCCTTGGGCGAAAACTACACGGATGTCCACCGGCTGATGCGCGAGCAGGGGCTGCATACGGTCTGCGAGGCGGCCCGCTGCCCAAATATGGGCGAGTGCTGGAACCAGCGCACCGCGACCTTTTTGCTGCTTGGCGACACCTGCACACGCGGCTGTCGCTATTGCGCGATTGGCAAAGGCAAGCCGCAGCCGATTGATGAGGCTGAGCCAGCGCGCGTGGCTGCTTCGGTGGCGCACCTACGGCTGCGCTTCGCCGTGCTCACCTCGGTCAACCGCGACGACGCGCCCGACGGCGGCGCGCATATCTTCGCCCGCACGATTGAGCTCATTCGCCAGCGCGAGCCAGCGTGCAAGATCGAGGTGCTTATCCCCGATTTCGACGGCAACTGGGCGGCGCTGCAGCTTGTGCTTGCGGCCCGCCCCGATGTGTTGAACCACAATATCGAGACGGTGCCACGGATCTTTCGGCGCTTCCGCCCACGGGCGGGCTTTCAGCAGAGCCTTGAGCTACTTGCCCGCGCCCGCGCCTTCGACCCGCACCTGACGACCAAAAGCGGCATGATGGTCGGCGCGGGCGAGAGCAACGCCGAGGTGCTTGAGGTCATTGCGGCGCTGCGCTCGGTCGATGTGAACGTGTTGACGATTGGCCAATACTTGGCCCCCGATAGCAGCTACTGGCCCGTTGAGCGCTACGTCACCCCCGCCGAGTTTGCCAGCTTCAAGGCCGAGGGTCTGCGCCTGGGCTTCCGCCATGTCGAGAGCAGCCCGCTGGTGCGGTCGAGCTACAACGCCCATCTGCACGTCGAGGCCCAGCAGCACTAAGACAGGTTTCAGGTGCCAGGACGAGCGCATTAGGACGTGACGCAAGCACCAGAACTGCAAGGCTCCTACAAACCTTGGCTTACCCCCAGACCAGTTAGGTGCGGCACCTGACTGGTCTTTCGTTGGCGGTTGCAACGTCGCCGCCGGGGGACTGAAGTCCCCGGCTCTTGGGTGACGCAGCCTGCTGAAGCAGGCTCGGCAGCCCGCTTCAGCGGGCTTCGCAGGGTATTAGCCCGTGGCTTCAGCCACCGGGCGGGGGCTGGCAGGCGACCGTGCAACCGCCATGTCTTGCGTCATGGCGCACTTGACACATTTGGCAGGCTTGCGTATAGTTGGAATACAATAATATGGCTTGATAAAGTCAACATTCCGCGCCTACCGAGGAAGGTCCACCATGGCCCGCATCTACAGCAACATCACCGAGTTGATCGGCAACACACCCCTGGTTCGCCTGAACAAAGTCAACGACACCGAAGCCACCGTCCTCGCCAAGCTCGAATTCTTCAACCCCGCCAGCTCGGTCAAGGATCGCATCGGCCTGTCAATGATTGACGCCGCCGAGCTGGCGGGCCTCATCAAACCGGGCGAGACGACCTTGATCGAGCCGACCAGCGGCAATACGGGCATCGGCCTGGCCTTCATCGCCGCCGCCCGTGGCTACCGGCTGATCTTGACCATGCCCGAGACGATGAGCCTGGAGCGCCGCAAGTTGCTGCGCGGCTACGGCGCCGAGCTGGTACTCACCCCTGGCGCCGAGGGTATGGGCGGGGCAATCCGCCGTGCCGAGGCGCTTGCCGCCGAGACCCCCAACAGCTTCATTCCCCAGCAGTTCAAGAACCCCGCCAACCCCGCCGTTCACCGCCGCACTACCGCCGAGGAGATCTGGAACGACACGGATGGCGCGGTTGACATTCTGATCTCGGGCGTCGGCACCGGCGGCACGATTACCGGCGTTGCCGAGGTCATCAAGGCGCGCAAGCCGTCCTTCCAGGCGATTGCGGTCGAGCCGGCGGCCTCACCGGTGCTGTCGGGCGGCAAGCCCGGCCCGCACAAGATCCAGGGCATCGGGGCGGGCTTCATCCCCGACATTCTGAACCGCGAGATCATTGACGAGATTGTGCTGGTTTCCAACGAGGATGCGGTGGCGACGGCGCGGCGGCTGGCGCGGGAAGAGGGGCTGCTGGTGGGCATCAGCAGTGGCGCGGCGGCGTGGGCCGCCCTGACGGTGGCCCGTCGCCCCGAGAACGCGGGTAAGCTGATCGTCTTCATCGCGCCCAGCAACGGCGAGCGCTACCTCAGCACCGTACTCTTCGCCGAGGATGAGGCTCCAAAGGCGTAACCAACCCGTATGCTCGTACAAGAGAAAGCCGCCCAGGTGGACGCTGACCGCGCCCACCTGTTGCATTCCCAGCATCAAAAATCTGGTGGCCCGCTCGGCCCAGCTTGGGGCCCATCTGCTCGGTCGCCTGCGTGAGCTTGAGCCGCTTGAGCATGTCGGCGAGGTGCGCGGGCTGGGGCTGCTGGCTGGAATCGAACTAGTCGCTGACCGAGCGACGAAGGCGCGTTTCCCCGCCGAAGCTGAAGTCGGCAAGCGCCTGCGCGCCGAGCTGCTCAAGCGCGGGCTATAGCAATCCTATCCAGGTCGTGCAACCGGGGGACTGAAGTCCCCGGCTCTTGATCGGCGAAGCCTGCCTTCGCAGGCTCAGCAAGGCCGCGCAGGCGGCCTTCGCATCCCGTAGCCCGTGGCTTCAGCCACCGGGCGGGCGCGCAACAACTTGTGTAGGATTGCTATATACACGCGGGTGCTGGGCGAAGTGATCTGCCTTGCGCCGCCCCTGGTCACCAGCGTCGCGCAACTCGACCGCATGGCTGACATTTTGCACGAGGCGATTCCCGCCGCGCTTGCGTTCTGAGCTGAAAGGAGCGATCCTGTGTCCCGTATTCCCCTGATCGACCGCGAAACAGCCCCGCCCGAGCTTCAAGCTGAGTATGACCGGGTCGTGCGCGCGCACGGTGTCGTCACCAATATGAAGGCGACGCTCCTGCATTCCCCGGTGGCGCTGCACGCTGTTTTGGAGTGGTACACGCTGTTCGAGCGAGTCAAGCCGGTGATCGGCGAACGGCTCGCCCTTCTGTTCTGCCACGCGATCTCACGCGAGAATGCCTGCGAGCTGTGTCTGACCTTTATGCGGCGCGACATCATTCAGGGCGGCGAGGACCCGGCGCATCTGGTGCTTGACGAGCGCGATCAGGTGGTGGTCGAGTTTGGGCGCCAGATCACCGCCGACGCCAACCGGGTTTCCGACGAACTGTACGGGCGCTTGGCGCAGTACCTCACACCCGCCCAGATTGTCGATCTGACCGTCTTCGGCGGGCTGATGATCGTCAATAATCTCGTCAACAGCGCACTTCAGGTTGATCTGGACGAGTCGCTGAACGCCTACCGCATTCAGCCCGAGCAGCTTGTGGCCTGAGACGGCTGGGTTCGGACGCAGGAGACGGGACGAGGCGCGCCTCGTCCCGTCTCCTGCGTCTCGTGTTAGAGCCGGTCTGACCACGCCGCTTTAACGAGATCTTCTGGCATGTGTCCGACACCACGCGGTTCGCTTCGACAAGCTCAGCGAACGGGCGCTGGCTGAGCCTGTCGAAGCCAGCATCCGTTCGGTTCGTCTCAGCGACGAGGGACAAGCGTGCGTGAGCTACGCAAGCGCCACGGCGAGCGCCGGGGCGCTTGCGTGCAGCAGCGTCGCCACTGGCAGACGCATGGTGAAGGTGCAGCCAACCCCTGGGGCGCTGCTGACGCTAATCTGGCCGCCGTGGGCCTCAACAATCGAACGGACAATCGCGAGGCCCAGGCCGGAGCCGCCCGTCGTCTGCTGGCGCGCTTCATCGGCGCGGTAGAAGCGCTCAAAGACATTCGGCAGATGCTCGGCAGAGATGCCGCAGCCGGTGTCGGTCACCTCCAGCACCAGCGCCTCGTCGCCAGCGTAGGCCGTCAGGGTCACCGCCCCGCCTGCGGGCGTATGGCGCAGCGCGTTGCTCACCAAGTTGCCAAGGGCGCGGGCCAACTGCTCGACATCGCCGCTAATGATGGGCAGATCGAGCGGTGCCTGGACGCCAAGCGTCACCTCGGCCTGGGTCGCGGCGTGCTGATAGAGGTACGCGACCCGCTCAAGCAGCGGGCGCGGCTCGACCGGCTGCCGCTTGAGCGGCAGTTCGCCCGCGTCGGCCAGCGAGAGCGTGTGCAGATCTTCGACCAGATGCAGCAGCACCTGCGTCTCGTCGTGCATCGCCGTCAGACGGGCGGGCGTCGGGCGCAACGTCTCGTCGCGCAGCGCCTCAAGGTAGCCAGCCAACACCGTAAGCGGCGTGCGGAGGTCGTGGGCGATGTCGGCGGTCATGCGGCGGCGCAGCTCGGTGGCCCGGTCGAGGTCGGCGCTCATGTGGTTGAACTGCACCGCCAGCTCGCCGATTTCGTCGCGTGAGCGCACCAGCACATGCTGGCGCAAATCGCCGCCTGCAATCGCACGGGCGGCGGCGGTCAGCTCGCGCACGGGGCGCGTGATCACACGGGCAAGCAGTAGGCCCAGCACCAGCGCAACGGCAATCGCGCCGATGCCGGCGGCGGCTAAGGCGTGGTCGGTGCGCGCCAGATAGAGCAACTCGGCGGGGTTGCGGCGGGCGGGCGGCGCGATGGTCAGCACCTCGCCGACGGTCTGCCCATTCACAATGACGGGCGTGCTGCGGGCGATCTCATCGGCGGGGGCAACGCGCCCGCGCCAAAGCGGGTTTGGCGAGAGCAAGATCGTGCCGTCGGTATCGGCGAGCACAAAGTCAATACGCGGCCCAGACTCGCTCTCGGAATCATGGGGGCGGGCCTGATTGAGCAGCGTCTCGACGCCCAACCAAGTGCCTTGCTGCGCGTAATAGGTGCCGAGCCGCGTGACAAACTCGTCGCGGCGCTGCTGCAGCACATAGGCGTCGAACTCGCTGACCACCGACTGGCG
>CAIWXH010000697.1 GCA_903916565.1 uncultured Oscillochloris sp.
CAGCGCGCCCGGCGTTGAGCTGGGTGAGGAAATACTCACGATGCTCGACGGGCACAAGGTGCAGTGGCTCCTCGTGCATCGGGCACTTCTCCCACTCGCTCTCGGGCACCTGACGCCAGTCGAATGTGGCGGGGTTCTCGATGCTGCCAAGGAACCAGTCGTAGGTATAGACGGTGCCCGCATCGGTCTTCGAGTAGTGTTCCAGTCCCTTTTTCAAGCGGCGCACAATCGTGGACTTGGAGGAACCCACCGGGCCGTGGAGCAGCAGGACGCGCTTTTCGGTGCCGTAGCCTTTGGCGGCACCCTTAAAGAAGTTGACCAAGCGCATCAGGGGAATTTCGAGGCCGAAGATCGCATCATTGCCATCGAAGGTTTCATCAGAGAAGAAGCGGTAGCGGATCAGGCGCTTCTTGGCGTCAATAAACTCTTCCGTGCCGTACGACATGATCATGTCGTAGATGCGCTGAAACGCATTGCGGGTCACCTTCGGGTCGCGCACGACAAGATCCAGGTAATCCGCAAACGTTCCGCGCCAGTTGAGCTGTTGGAACTGCTTGGGGTCTTGGATCTCGCCGAGAAATTGCATGAGCGAGGCACCGGTGACAGTCGTCATAGCCTATACCTCCTGCTGAGGGCCGCTGTCGCGCCGCGAGCCAACCTCGCGGAGGACAGTTAGACCGCCGCACGGCGTGCGCCGTGGGGTTGGCGTTCGGGTGAGCGGGCAACATGCGGGCGATGCTTGCTAACGTGCAGACGGTGAGCTTTAGCGGTCGTGGTGGTGCAGAGATTGGTATAGTGTGAAGTCTGAGGGCATCGCTAGGGTGCCCCTGCAATACTCACTATACAGCTTTAGATCTCTGGGAGTCTTCGTGAGGAGTGCCTGATAGCTCAGGTAGAAGCATTATAACAATGCCACATAGGCGCGTCAAGGATTTTATGTCGTGTGCTTACCCGCGCATTGGGGCGCAAGACTTCCCGCTGTGATGCCATATATGCTATAACATACCGCGAATAGGAAGGGATGCGCGATGCGAATTGTGATTATTGGTGGTGGGCCAGCCGGGGTCGAGGCGGCCCGTGCTGCGGCACCGCACGCGACGGTCACGTTGGTCGGCGACGGCCCACCGGGGGCCTGGGGGCCGCTGGTCTGTCGGGTGTGGCTGGCCGCCGTCGTGGCTGGCGAGCGCGACATCGTGGCGCTTGGGGCGCGGGCTGCGCGGGCGAGCGCGGGCTGGCAGGCGCGCTGTGCGACCGACTTGGCCGCCCTTGATGTCGAGCCGCTGGCGGGGCGCGGGCGCCTGGACGGGCCGGGTGCCGTGCTGGTCGAGGGGGCTGACGGCGCGCAGTCGCGCCTTGAGGCCGACGCCGTGATTATCGCCGCCGGTGCGGCCCTGGCCCTGCCACCCGACTTGGCCCCCGACGGCGAGCGCATCTTAACCGCCGAGGATCTCGGCAAGCTGCGCGCTGTGCCCACGAGCGCCCTGGTGGTCGGTGACGGGCCAACCGGCTTCGAGCTGTGCCACACGCTGAGCCTGCTTGGGAGTGCGGTGACCTGGCTGGTGCCTGAGGCGGCACCCCGCAGCGGGATCGCCCCAGAGGTGGACGGCTACCTGACGCGGCTGCTTGAGCGCCAGAGCGTGCGCGTGGTGCCGAATAGCCGGGTGACCCGCCTTGCGGCCCGCCTAGAAGGTGTGTCAGCCGTGACCGCGAGCGGCGAGCGCCACGGGGCCGAGGTGGCGCTGCTGGCCTTTGGGCGGCGTCCCGACCACACGGCGGTTGGGATGCCCGCCGATAAGGCCACGACCGACGTATACGGCCAAACGAAGCTGCACGGCGTCTACCTTGTCGGCGATGCCTTGGCGCCGGTTGCGGCCAGCGTGGCGATGGCCCAGGCCCGTGCGGCAGCGCTGCACGCCGTGCGGCGCTCAAGCGAGCCTGCCGACGTAAATGATATTGTGTTGGCGTTCATGGAGGGGCCGCAGGCGGCGAAGATTGGCCGCCTCACAACTGAGGGCGCCGTCGGCAGTGTGACGGTCGCCCTAGCCGATAGCTTGGCCGCTCATGTGATGGATGCGACCGAGGGTTTCCTGACCCTAGCCTGGGATTACGGGGGCCGCGTCGCCGGGGCCGTCGCGGTGGCCCCACGCGCCGCCGAAATTCTGGCCCCCGTTGCGGTCGCCCGGCGGGCGGGCATGCGTCTGGAAGATCTGGCCGCCATTTACGGGCCGCACCCCTCGGTGAGTGAACTGGCCGCGATTGCCGCCCGCCAGATGTGACGGCGCGGCCACGCGCACACCGCAAGACAAGGTTCAAACCAGTTTGACAGTCTAGGTGACAGCTCCACAACTCCACAGCTCCACAGTTGGTCGTGCAGAGGTGTGGAGGTGTGGAGAAACGGTCATGCTGAAATGCCCGCTTCTGAACCCTGTCGAAGAAAAAGGGGCCAAAGGTACGGTCTAAAAGACCCTTTGGCCTATGCTAGAGTAGAACGCGGAACCAAATCTTTGGTGCGTCCATGGCGGGCGTGCGCCGTCTAGCGACACCCGTAACTTTTTCTTACGATGCTCGTTTCCTCTACCGACAGAACACAAGGGGGCGCCGTGGCGAGCTGGGAGAGTAATCTCAGCGAGGTCTTAACCAGGGCACAGGAGGGCGATCAACGCGCCTTCGATGTGATCTATCAGCGGTTTGGGGATCCGCTCTTCCGCTACCTTTACGCCCGTTGCGGGGATGCGAGCCAAGCCGAGGAACTGCACGGCGACCTGTGGCTCCGCGTGGTTGAGCGTCTCGGCAGCTTCCGCCCCCCACCCAACGGCGTTGATGCCGCCTTCGCGGCCTGGCTCTACCGCATCGCGTATAACTTGGTGATTGATAGTGTACGCCGTCGCCACGGATCAGGAGTGCCCCTCGACCTCGACATCGCCTCACGAGAGCCCGCACCCGAAGAGCAAATCATTGCCGCCAGTGAAACCGAGGCCCTGCGCGCCGCGATTGACCGCCTGACCCCCGACCAGCGCGAGGTGGTGGTGATGCGCTTTTTTGAGGAGCGGAGCAACGCCGAGGTGGCTGCGCTCACGGGTCGCACGGAAGGTGCCGTCAAGGTGATGCAACACCGAGCGCTTGGCTCCCTGGCGCGCTTCCTTGGTATCGAGCGACACTAAACGCCAATTCTGGATTGTAGAAGCGACTGCCCGTTATGCAAGATCCGCTACAAACCTTCGATGCTATCCTTGACCAGGCGCTGGCACGCCTGCATACGGGCGAGTCGCTAGAGCTAATCTTGCGTGACTACCCAGGGGAAGCAACTGAGCTCGCGCCGATGCTGGCTGCGCGCGTTGCCCTCCAGCGCTGGCAGGCTCCGACCCTCTCGCCCCAAGTCAGGGCAGCGGTGCAGACGCAAGCGCGCCAAGCGCTGCGCCGAACCTATCGCCGCCAGCGCGGCGGTTGGGGTTGGGGCGGCATGATGACCATGCGCCTTGCCGTCGTGCTGACTCTGGCCTTTCTGCTCCTTGGTGGCGGCGTGGCCCTAGCCGAACGCAGCCTGCCCGGCGATCCCCTTTATGGCTTGAAACGGGCCAGCGAAAACGCCAGGCTGGGCATCACGCGCAGTCCCGCTGAACAAGCCGAGATCAGCCTGAGTTTCGCCAGCCGTCGTGCCCACGAGATCGCAGCGCTTGGCCTCGCTGGTCGCCCCATCGAGCATGACCTGATCGATGATCTCCAGACCAGCTACAACCACGCCGCCGAGGCCATCAGCGCAACTGCTGCCGAGCGCCGCAGCGCCTTGTCTACCCGCTACCAGAACGATCTGGCTGAACACAAGGCGAGCTTCGACAAGGCTATTGCCACCATCCCCGCTGGGCATAATCGCGAGGCGCTGAGCGCGGCCCGCACCGCAAGCGTCGAGGCGGCTGAGCGTCTGGCTGGCCCTGGCACCCTGCCAGGGCCGACCGTCACGGCGACCGCCACGGCGACCCCAAGGCCGTTACCTTCGACCACGAAGGAGCCGACGACTACGCCTAGCACTACGGCAAGCCCGGAAGTCACGAGTAGCCCTACGCCCGAGCCTTCGGTTACTACCAATCCTGTGGTGTCAGCGCAGCCCCAGCCTCGCCCCAGCCGGACGCCCGAGCCGCCAACGGATTCGCCCCTGCCTACGGCTGTTCCGGTGCCGCCCACGCACACGGCCAGCCCCGCGCCAACCCAGACGCCCGCGCCAACCCAGACGCCCGCGCCAACCCAGACGCCCGCGCCAACTCGCGAGCCGGAACCCATTCGTGAGCCCGATCCAACCCAAGCACCTGCGCCAACCCGTGAGCCCGATCCAACCCAAGCGCCCGCGCCAACCCATGAGCCGGAGCCAACCCAAGCGCCCGCGCCAACCCAAGCGCCCGCGCCAACCCAAGCACCTGCGCCAACCCAAGTGCCCGCGCCAACCCAGGCACCCGCGCCAACTCGTGCGCCGGAGCCAACCCAGGCACCTGCGCCAACTCGTGCGCCGGAGCCAACCCAGGAGGTTAAGCCGACGCATGCGCCGGAGCCGACGCATGCGCCAGAACCAACCCATGAACCTACGCTGACGAGCGAATCTGACAATGGCGCAAACCACGATAGTCAGACGCCTGAGCCTGAAAAGCCCCCCGCGCTAGACGATCCTACCAAGCATTAGACGCTTGCCCTCTGTGCCTCCGCGCCATACCTCGGCGCGGGGGCTTCACTTACCCAAAGCCAGTCCACGAGAATTAGATCTTCCGCACGAATTGCCCGTAACCTTTTGGCTATTAGTCCGTTTGACTGTTGCGGCCGACAATTCTGGCCCGCAATACACCACAAGGAGACGCAAAGACGATGGATGTTCGCGCACTCGCCCGCAAACTGATGGTCATCCCGACCGTGCTTGCCCTGTCCGCTGTACCCATGTTTGGTCACGCCCAAGTCCCCGCCTCGAACGACTCGTCCAATGACGAAGGCCGCGATCTCAAGGGTCTGGTTCAAACCGCCCCACCCAGCGGTCTCATCGGCAACTGGGCTGTGGCTGGCACGGCCTTCTCCACGGACGGCACGACCCTCTTTTATGGTTTCGGCCAAGGGGGGCGCCCTGATGTCGGGCGCTGCGTCGAAGTGAAGCTGAGCCGCACGGTTCTCACCCACGCACTCTCGGTCAGCCCTGACGATGGCTGCGCCTACTCTAGCCAGCCGAGCGATCCCGGCCAGCCCAGCCAGCCCCCCAGCCAGCCCGGCCAGCCCGAGACCGGCGACCACTCGTGGCGCGGCACGCTCGCGGGCCCCCCGGCCAACGGCACCTGGCGCATCGGTGGCCGCGAATTCACTACTGACGCCCGCACTTTTATCGTGGGCTTCGGCAGCAGCACACCCGCCACTGGCACCTGCCTTGAGGTTGATTACTTCGCCACCGGCACCGCCTATCAGGCGCTCAAGATTAAGCCTGAGGACGACGGCAGAGG
>CAIWXH010000698.1 GCA_903916565.1 uncultured Oscillochloris sp.
ATGCATCGATACGTGCTTGTCGATGCCTGCCGCCTCCGCAGCGATATGGATGGCGCGGTTGAGTTGACGGGTGCTCAGCTGGTCGATCGGGTCCAGGCCAGGAAACACCCACCCGCCGTCGAGCATCTTGCCCTGAGCGCGTGCTTCCCGCCACCAGGCGCGCAGGCGCTCGAGCAGTACCGGCGAGAGCATGGCGTAGCGATCCTTGCGGCCCTTGCCCTGCTCGATGCGAAGCGTCATGCGCTCGCTATCAATGTCACCCACCTTCAGGTTGATCACTTCGCTGGCGCGCAGTCCCGCGCCGTAGGCGACCGAGAGCGCCGTCTGGTGCTTCAGGTTGCGGGCCGCGGCGATCAGGTGTGCCACCTCCTCACGGCTCAACACCACAGGCAACTTGTACGGAACATGCACTGGTTGCATCTTGGCCATCAACTCTTCATGACCGAGCGTGACCTCGCAGAAGAACCTCAGTCCAATGATCGTTGCGTTGAGCGACACCGGGGACATGCCGTGATCGACCAGATGCAGCTGATAGCCGCGCAAGTCCTCAGCAGTGGCTGTGTCGGGCGAGCGCCCAAGATACTTCGCAAACTGGCGCACCGCGCGAATATAGCCGTCCCGTGTCTTGGGAGAAAGCTTGCGCATCCGCATGTCCTCAATCATGCGATGACGCAACGCACTGATGGTTTGAGTCGGTTGATCCATGGCTCTGCTCCTATTGGGAAACGAGGCGGATTGCCTCATTTCTCAACATAGGAAACAGATGCCGCGGTGTCTCAACCAATCACCAGCGCCAGCTCGGAGCACCCCTACCGCGCGAGCGGTTTAGTCCAACGACCTTGAGCGGAAGTAGAAGAGGTAGGACAGCGGACTTTCAATGCCCCCTTAGACTCTTGTCAACAAAACCGACACGCTGATGCCGTTGAAGTTAAAATCATAGGCCGCGCCGGGGCGATTCTCTGGCGCATGTCGCATTTGGAGCCTCCATGAGTGCCCTCAAATTGCGCCGCATCCGCACCGTGCGCGTCGGCGATACGCAGATTCTGACGCGCGGGCACGGACTCGCCAGGCTGCTCGACTTCTATCACCTAGTGCTGACTTTGACCTGGCCGCATTTTTTTGCCGCTCTGGTGTTCATCTTTGTTCTGGTCAATCTCGCCTTTGGCACCCTCTTCTGGCTGGCGCCAGGTAGTGTCACCGGCGCGCGCGAGGGCGTGTTCAGCGATTATTTTTTCTTCAGTATTGAAACCTTCGCCACCGTGGGATATGGAGTCATGTCGCCCGCGAGTTTTTACGGGCACCTAGTGGCCTCGGTCGAAATTCTGACCGGCATGGTCGGCGTTGCCATTACCACCGGACTGGTATTCGCCCGATTTTCCAAGCCCACCGCGCGTATCGTATTCAGCGAGCGCGCCGTCGTACACCGTTTCGAAGGCAAACGCGCCTTGATGATGCGCATCGCTAATGAACGTCACAACCGCATCGTCGAGGCCACCGCTACGCTGTCGCTGGTGCGACCCGAAGTGAACGCGCAAGGGGAGAACTTCTTCCGTATTC
>CAIWXH010000699.1 GCA_903916565.1 uncultured Oscillochloris sp.
CGCCAGGATCGACCGCTTCCTAAGCGCCGACACCCTGCATCGTGACTTACTGCCCGCCATCGCCGCGCTGGCGGGCAGTCCAACAGCGAACGGATGTGACTAAGGGCACCTGCGGGCGCAGGCACCTCGCCTGTTGCCAAGGAACATGGCACCGTGCGTATTGTGACCCTCCGCAGGGGCTACAGCCCCACGGCTTCTCGCTCAGGCGCGCGCTACATGCCCCGTGTCTGGGGAACTACGGCGGCGAAAGGGCCGCCGATACATGGTGGAGGTGGGCGGCACATGCCCGAAGGCACCGTACACGGCCTTGCTCACTTGATTGATGGCCCCCACGGCATCGCGGTGGACATCAAACCCACACGCGGAGCAGCGATAGCGCCGCCCCTTGGGTTTGTTCGTAGCCCCACAACAGGGGCACGTTTTCGAGCTATACGCCTCGCTCTGCCGTTCGAGCGCAATGCCAAAGGCGGCAAGTTTGTAGACCAGGAACGCAATCTGCCGCCCGTGCGACCAGCCACTCACCTTTTGCTGGGCATTGGCGTGCAGGCGCTTCCCGTGGGCGATGTTCCGCACATCGCCCACCACCAGCCGTTTCGCACCCTCGGCCTGGGCGTGATTCGTGATCGCCCGCGTAACCTTGTGTTCAATAGCGCGCCGCTGGCGGTTGTTGCGGGCCAGCAGGAAGGTCTTGCGACGGGCCAATCGCTTCCACCGCCGCGACCGTTGTTGCTTCCGTGCCAGCGCCGCCTGGAGGCTGGCGAGTCGCTTGTTGCGGTACTGGTGCAGTGCGCGCAAGTCGCGGGCGGTGAAGATCACCACCTGCCCCTGTTCGTTCGCCACCGCCGTTGGGTGAATCTCCCCCAGGTCGGCGGCGAGGGTCTGCCCCTCCACCCGCAGGGACACGTCCACCCCATCGTCCACCACCAGATGCCACTGGTGCCGTTTCGCGATCATGGCGTAGACTAGGCGCATCTCGACAAAGGCGGGCTTGGGGAGGCTGGCAAGCGCGGGGGGCAGGGCCACCATGATCGGCTCCAGCCCACGGGCGCGGGACAGCAGCAGCCCACCGTCGCGCACGCGGAGGCCCGAGGCTTTCCACACCGTCGTGCGGTAAAACTTTCGCCGATGGGGGTACGTCCCACCGTCGCCCCGATTGGCCTTTATGGTGGCGAGGAGTTTCTGCTGGTACTTCCATCGGCGGCGGCGGCGGTTGTCTTCACCCGTGCGGAGCAGATGCGCCAGCAGGTGCCCCAGCTACGCCTCGTCTACGAGGGCCAGACGATCCCAGCGATCACAGTCTCCGCAGGCATGACCATTATCGCGGATCAGACCGAGGCGGTGGACAACGTGCTGAAGCGCGCCGATGACGCGCTGTACCAGGCCAAACACGCGGGCCGCAACCGCACCGTGGTGGCCGCGACGCCGAGCGCAGCGCGCTAGTGGGCCAGCATACCGAGCATACGGGGGTGCCAGATAACAGCGCACCGGTTCTGATTTGGGATGTTTTCCAGTTCTGTATGTCCATTCCTATGGCGCGAAACCATGGTGTACTGGCACGATCATCATACTGCGGGATGGCGTCCTATCCACCTCATCATACAAAGTGACACTCTTTACGGGTACGGCCCCCTCCCTGTAATTTACAATCCCCTCCGCCAGGGCCAACAGGGTGCGGTTCGCCGCCACCGCCTCGCAGAAGGTCGCTTGGGCCTCGGGACTCGCCAAACGGGCTGCCCGCTCCCGCAACCGTAACGCTGCCTGGCGGAGGAACGAGCCGGCGCGGGTGTCTTCAACCAAAATGAGGCTTCGATAGCAGGCGAGTATGATGCGGCTCGGCTCGTCTGCGCTGGTGAGGTCGGCGAGGGTGTAGCTGGCGAGGATGGTTTCGGTGTGGGCGCGGGCGGTTCGCAGGTCGCCTCGGGCGAGGGCCAGTTCGATCAGGCCCATCAGTGGCTCTGCGAGCAGATGGGGTTGGCCGATGGCACGCCGGATGGTGATGGCGCGCTC
>CAIWXH010000700.1 GCA_903916565.1 uncultured Oscillochloris sp.
CTGGTGGGCAGATCGGGTGCTGGTGCGCCAGCGGCTCAGCGCAGGGCCGCAAGAACGCCCGCTGAGCCTGAGCAGCCCACAGGGCGAGCTGCGCTTCACCCTGCGGGCGGGCGACCTCCGCACCTATCGCTACCTCGCGCCGACGGCGGGCACTCGGCTAGAGTTGGACTACACGCTCCCCCCATTTGGCCCAAGCCCGCAAGACCCGCGTGAGCTGGGCATGATCATTGGCGGCAGTCGCATCGAGCATGTCGCCGGGGCGCGCTGGCCGACACCGGCGCTGCTGGCCCTGGTGCTGCTGGTGCCGCTGGCCGAGCGGGCGGGCGCGGCATGGGGCTTGGCGTGGCCGCGCTGGGCGCTGGCGCTGGCGCTGACTGCCGCCGCGCTGGTGGACTACCAGGCCGACGGGCTGCGGGCGCTGGTACTCAGCCAGCGACTGGGCCTGGGCTTGGTCTGGTTTGCAGCGGGCGGCTGGCTGCTCGGGCGACTGTGGCACCCGCCCGACGACTTGCCCGGCGCGGCGCTCGCGCTCAGTCTCGGGGCCACCCTGGTGCCCCTGCTGCTGATCATGCTGGGCCTCGGGGGCAGCCTGCCCGGCTCGTGGCTGCTCTTGGCCGTGCCGCCGCTGGTGGCGCTGGCGCTCACGCTCATCCCCGGCGCTGCACGCTACCGACTGCCTCTGGCGGTCGTGTCGGCTGGTTGCGTGCTGGCCTGGAGCGGGGTCTATTTCTACAACGACGCCATCGCACGCTCGCCGTCAGACTTCCGGGCCTATTATGAGGCGGCGCTGCGGCTGCGCCAGGGCTTGCCGCTCTACGACCTTGCCGCGCTGGCAGCCGACCCCTTCGCCACCAGCTACAAGTACCCGCCGCTCTGGGCGCTGCTGGTCGCCCCGCTGACCGCGCTGCCATTTCCGGCTGCCGCCGTGGTCTGGCGCACACTCTGTCTTGGGGCGGCGGGCGCGGGGGCGCTCATCCTCGCATGGCAGCGCCCGCCTGACCGACGGGCCGCGTTAAGCGTATTCGCCCTAGCACTCATCTTCGGCTTGTCGCCCGTCAGCCGCTCGCTGCGCTTCGGGCAGCCCGAGCTGCTGATCTTCGCGGTGGTGGTGGCGGGCACCGCGCTGCTCGTGCGTGACCGGCGCTGGCCGAGTGGTGCCCTCTGGTCGCTCATCGGCATTGTGAAGCTCTACCCGCTGCTGCTGCTGCCGCCGCTGCTGCTGCGTGGGCGCTGGCGCTGGGCGCTGACGCTGGCTGGCGGGGCCATCGGCTGGCTGAGCCTTAGCCTCGCCCTTGGTGGCTGGCAGAACGAGCTAACCTACTGGCGCGATCTGTTTCCCACCCTGGGTGCCCGCGACGGGCGGTTGTCCAACTTATCGCTCTTTGGCGTCATTGCGCGCCTGCTTGAGCCAAGCGCTTACGCAGGTGGCGTCATCGTGCCCGGTGCCGCCGTACCGGCGCTGCTGCTGAGTGCCAGCTTGCTTGGCGGCACGCTGCTGCTGCTCTGGCTGCGACGTGCGCGGGTCGCGGGCGCACTGTGGGACATGCTCAGCCTGATGCTGTGCGCCGTGCTGCTGGTGCTGCCGGTCAGTTGGGATCACTACCACGCGCTGCTGCTGCTGCCGCTGCTGACAAGCTGGGCCGCGCTCTGTGACGATGGCACCGCCCCGATGCTCTGGCTGGCTGCCTACACGCTGCTGATCTTCGGCGTCGCCCGCGACATCTGGCCCTCCGCCGGAGCCACGCCCGGCGCGTTTACGCTGCTCTTTGCCTCGTATCGCACCTGCGGGCTACTGCTGCTCTGGCTCTGGCTTGCCCGGCGGCTTATGCACGGCGGGCCGACAGGCGGGACAGATATTCCTGCGGGAGCCA
>CAIWXH010000701.1 GCA_903916565.1 uncultured Oscillochloris sp.
CTCCACGAGGCGCTGGCGAACTGCACCAGCCTGCTGCTCGAAGCTGTCGCGACCCCCATGGCGCGCCGCAACTTGCTGAACGCGGCCCTGGCGCACCTCCGCGACGCCTTAGGCAGCGCCTACATCCTGCTGGCCGTACGCCAGAGCGATGCGCTTGGGGTTGTCGCTAAGCCACAGGTGGTCGCCGCCGCGTGCCCGTTGGGCGTGCCGACGTACACCAGCGACCAGATCTTCGCCGACGGTGCCTGGATCGAACCGCCCCCGCCAATCCAGGCCATGCTCTTGACGGGCGAACTGTGGGCCGTCAGCGGGGCCACGCTGGATGCGCTGCGCCCATCCCTCGTCAATCTGCCCCCCACGATCCACGCCCTCGCCATCGCACCGCTCCAGGGCAGCGAACACTTCTGGGGTGCGCTGATCGTCGCCACGACCGCAACCCGCCCCTGGGAGGCCGAGACGCTGACGATGCTCCGCATCGCCGCGCAGATGATCGCCAGCGCCATCCACCGCTGGGAGGCCGAGGCCCGCCTTCAGGCCAGCGAGGCCAACCTACGCACCGTGCTTGCGGCGCTGCCCATCAACTGCTGGATGCGCGATCCCACCGGGCGGCTGGTGCTTCAGAGCGAGCAGTCGCGCCAGTTCTGGCACACACCGCCAAGCTCTAGCGTCGCTGAGACGAACCTCCCGCCGGAGATTCGCGCCATCTGGTACGAGCGCAACCAGCGCGCCTACGACGGCGAACTGCTCCACGACGAGATGACCTACACCATTGATGGCGAGACGCGCATCTTTGACGATCTGATCGTGCCGGTGCGCGAGGGGCCGAACGCGGGCAGCATCGTCGGTATGCAGCGCGACATCACCGACCGCAAGCGTGCCGAGGCCGCCCTGGTCGCCAGCGAAGAGCGCTTCAGACTGCTGGCCACGCAGTTGCCCGCCCTCGTCTACATTGTTGACATCAACGATCGCTCGTCGGTCTATATGAACAAAGACCGTTACCACGGCTACACCCGTGAGCAACTGATCGACAATTACTTTATGCACTCGGTCGTCCATCCCGACGACCTAGCCGACTCTATCGCACACTGGCAGCAGTTCATCGCCGGTCGCCCTGACGCGGTGCTGACCAACGAGATTCGCATCCGTAATGCCGACGGCACATGGGATTGGGTGCAGCGGCGCGGCATTTGGCTGCGCTACCGCGCCGACGAAGAGCCGAGCCAGATCCTGATGCTGCACACGATCATCACGCCGCTGAAAGCCGCCGAGGAGTCCCGTCGCGCCGACGACCGGCAGCGGCTCGAAGCCCAGAAACTGGAGAGCCTGGGCGTGCTGGCAGGCGGCATCGCCCACGACTTTAACAACTTGCTCACCACCATCCTCGGCCACACCGAGCTTGCGCTGCTTGAGATACCCCCAGACTCGCCGACGGCAGTCAGCTTAGGGCATGTGGTTTCAGAGGCGCGCCATGCCGCCGCGATCACCGGCCAGATTTTCGCCTACACGGGCCACCGTCCCCGGCAAAGCTGCCCGCTCGACCTCAACGCACTGCTGCACGAGCTGGTCGCGTTTGTGCAGTCGTCGCTGCCGAAGCATGTGAACATTCGCTGGTGCCCAGCGCCAGACATGCCCAGTGTCATCGCCGACCCGGCGCAACTGAAGCAGGTGGTGGTCAACTTGATCACCAATGCCGCCGAGGCGCTTGGCCCGCCTGCGGGGGCACTGACGGTACGCACCTTCGCCGCACCGCTCGCCACGCCAGAGCTGCGCCAGTTGGTCCTCGGTGCCAACCTCGCCGCCGGTCGCTACGTCTGCTTCGAGGTCTGTGATAACGGCGAGGGGATGGATGCCGCCACCCTGGAGCGGATCTTCGAGCCATTCTTCAGCACGAAGTTTATCGGGCGCGGCCTTGGTCTAGCCGTGGTTCAGGGGATTGTGAAGGCGCACCACGGCGCCATCGAGGTACGCAGCGACGTGGGCGTCGGCACGACGGTGCGGGTCTGGCTACCGGCGACCGCCGCCAGCCCACCGTTAAGCGTGCCTCTGCCGCAGACCACGACCGCCCTGTCGGGCGCGGTGCTGCTCATTGACGACGAGGAGCGGGTGCGCTCGGTGACGGGGCGCATGCTTCAGCGCCTGGGCCTGACGGTCTGTATCGCATCCGATGGCGAAGCGGGCCTCGCCGCGCTTGAGGGCGGGCTGGCCGACTTGCGCTTTGTGCTGGTTGACCTGACGATGCCGGGGATGGGCGGCGCTGCGGTGGCCCAGGCCATTCAACAGCGCTGGGCCGATCTGCCGGTCATGCTGATGAGCGGCTACGGGACGGCGCAAATTGAGGAGCTTATGGCGGGCCACGCCCCCGCCGCGATTCTCGCCAAGCCCTTCACGCTCGACGCGCTGCGTACCGCCATTGCACGGGCGCTTGAACCTTAGACAAGGTGTCAGGTGTTGGGTTGCAGGTTTCAGGTTGAGCGCAGCCGCAAGCCCTTATTGGAAGGTAGAGCAATCCTACAGCGGTTGTTTCGCCCCCGCCCGGTGGCTGAAGCCACGGGCTAGGCGGTGCGAAGGCCGCGCAGGCGGCCTTGCTGAGCCTGCGAAGGCAGGCTTCGCCGATCAAGAGCCGGGGGCTTCAGCCCCCCGGATTCAATAACCAGGATAGGATTGCGATAAGACAAGGTTCGTGGATGCTTTACAGTTCGGGCGCACGCAGGGCGTGCTAATGCGTTCGGCCTGAAACCTGAAACCGGTCACCTGAAACCTTAGCTAAAGGCGCATTCGCAATGTTCACCCTAAGCCCCGACGGCGAGGCGGCCCTGCGCCGCTTCTTCCACGCACTGAATCGCTTGATGCTGCTGCTGTGGCGGCTGGGCCTCGGCCCGTCGCTGAGCCTCTGGCCTACGGGCACAGGCCGCTATCTGGTACTCTGCCATACCGGGCGCAAGAGCGGGCAGCGCCGCACGACGCCCCTGAACTACGCTATCGTCGCAGGGGATGTCTACCTCACCGCAGGCTTCGGCGCGATTGCCGACTGGTACAAGAATCTCAAGGCCACGCCCGAGGTCGAGCTCTGGCTGCCCGACGGGCGCTGGGCCGGGGTGGCCGAGGAGTTGCCTGACGATGATGCGCGCCGCACGCTGCTGCTGCGCGAGGTGCTGCGCGGCAGCGGCTTCGTGGCCCCATTGGTGGGCGCTGACCCCAATCGGCTGAGCGACAGCGCGCTTGCGGCGGTCACGCAGCAGTACCGGCTTATCCGCATCCGGCGCACCGACCCGCGTAGCGGCCCCGGTGGCCCCGGCGACCTCGCCTGGGTCTGGCCGCTCGTGGCCGCTGGTGCCCTGCTGCTCGTCGTTGCCCGACGGCTGAGGGCTGAGGGCTGACGACTGACGGCTGACGACTGCCCACTGCCCACTGCCGGCTACAGGCTGCCCACTACAGGTGGCGTATCGTCAGATTGCGAAACGTCGCCACGACCTCGGCGGCAAGGGCGACCACCACCACGCCGTACTTGAGCGTCGTGGGCGGGCTGGCGATGGTCAGCTCGGTCAGCGGCTGGCCGTTGACGCGCAAGGCCACGGTCTCGCCATCCAGGCGGGCGAGCAGCCGGTTAGAGACGCCCGCACCGGTCTTGATCGCGGCGTGCGTCACTTCAACCAGCACTGTCGTGCCGTCGGTATCGTGGCGCTCAAGCCGGTAGCTGCCGCTGGCCGAGTTGATGAAGCAGGCCAAATACGTGCGGTCAGGCTCGCTGTAGCGCAGCAGCAGACCGCCCAGACCACCGGCGACCGTCAGGTCAACGCCAACCAGGAAATTGGTGCCAGCGGGTGAGGTACGGTAGGCCCAGATATTGCCAACCCCCTGACGCGCCGTGACCTGGTAGCCGTCTGGTGTGACGCCGACGCTCCAACTCGCGCTGCTCTGGCTCGGCCAGCCCAGACCGGTGCCGAACTCCTCGGTATAGACCAGCGGGCCAGTCTCAGCAAGGGCCTCGGCGGTGGGGCTAGGCACAGGTCGCGTAACCGTCGGGGGCGTGGTTGGCGCTGGGGCACTGGTTGAGCTGGCGCTGGCAACGGTGGCGTCGGGCGAACTGGCTAGGGCGACCGAGACCGCTTCGGCAGTGCCTTCGACGGGCGGCGCGGTGGCGTCGGCGGGTCGGCTCGCACTGGCCTGCGCGGTCCAGCTACGCACTACCCACCCCGCAGCGCCCAGCCCCGCCAGCACCAGGGCGCCCAGCCCACCAACAAGCAGCGTGCGCCGCCCCTGGTCTGGCGCAGCGGCGGACGGCACCTTTGGTGGCGCAGGCGGGCGCACCGGCTTGACCTTTGTCTCGATGTGGGCGAGCAGGTCTGCGCTGTCACGATAGAAGGGGTTGAGTTGCTGGATCTCGCGTAGGGCCGTCGCGGCCTGGGTGCGTCGTCCGGCGGCGAGATGGACTCGCGCCTGGTCGTACAACTCGGCGAGATGGTCACGGGCTACAGCGGGGGCGGTCGGGTGCGCCCGTTCGGGGGTAGCGAGTGCGCCAGCAGTTTGGCTGCGGCTATAGGCCACCCGCGCCGAGAAGTCGCTTAGGGTCGCGTAGGCTTCGTTGATCCGCAGCGCCCGACGGTTGGCGTAGCCTTGCGCTTCAGCATTCGCGGTCGCAAAGCGGTCGGGGTGAAAGCGCGAGATCTGCTGTCGATAGGCCCGCTTAATCTCGTCAGTCGAGGCGTTGCGGTTGACGCCAAGCAGTTCATAGTGGTCGAGCTGCGCGAAGTCGTCCATGCCAATATTCTTGTGCGACCCTGCCGCACCGCAGGCCCGGCCTTCCTTATGAACTCCTACAACCGATTCATTATAACATAGGCATCTGAACTGCTTGACAAGGTGACGGCTGAGCATGCCGCCGCGAAGCAGCGCCCACGAGACGTGGTATAGTTCGTAAAGATGTTGTCCCCCTATCAGCGCAGAGCCGCGTGAGGAGCTGCTATGGATGCAGCCACAATCCTAGTCGTAGACGACGAGCAGCCCATCGTCGATCTGGTCGCAAGCTATCTCACCGCCGAGGGCTACACCGTCCACCGGGCCTTCGACGGCCCCTCTGCGCTTTCGCTCGCCCGCACGATTCGGCCCGACCTCGTCATTCTTGATGTGATGCTCCCCGGTCTCGACGGCGTCGAGGTCTGTCGCCGCCTGCACCAAGAGACAGCGGTCTACGTGCTGATGCTCACCGCACGCACCGAC
>CAIWXH010000702.1 GCA_903916565.1 uncultured Oscillochloris sp.
CTACACCGTCACCTTCGAGGCGGCGGGCGGCACGCCGCCCTACACCTGGGCGAAAGCCCCCGGCAGCAACCTCCCAGGCGGACTGAGCCTTGACTCGACCACGGGTGTTCTCAGCGGCACGCCTACCACTGCCGGTGAGTTTGGCTTCCGCATGCAGGTCACCGACAGCAGCGGCACGGCGATCACGCAGAACTTTGCCATTGACCCGCCGCCGACCTCCGGGAGCGCTGGTACCCCCTACCAGCAGCCTTTGGTGATCATCCCGCCGAGCGACAGCGGCGGCGGGTCTGGCGGGGGCAGCCCGCTCACCTGCACGCGCTATATCACCGTCGCCGGTGCGCTGCCCGACGGAGTCACCCTCGACCCCACCACGGGCGTCCTCAGCGGGACACCGCTCGCGGGTGGCACCTATAACGTCACCGTCGGCTGTACCACCACGGGCGGCCAGACCGTGACCAAGCAGTTTACGCTCACGATCAACAACCCGGCCCCGGCCCTGACCAGCCTCGACCCAGCCTATGCCATGGCTGGCGATCTGGCCTTCACCCTGGCCCTGCACGGCAGCGGCTTCGGGCGCGACGCGATCGTGCGCTGGAATGGGGCTGACCGGCCTACGCACTTTGTATCGCACACCGACCTGACCGCCGAGCTGACGGCGGCTGACATCGCTGCAGCAAGCGAGGCGCTGGTGACGGTGTTCAACCCCACGCCCGGCGGCGGCACAGCGAACGCGCTGCCCTTCACTATCGTGGCACCGAACCAGCCGCCGGTGCTGACCGCGCATGCCCCGCAGGTGGTACAGTACTCCGACCCGCTGACGCTTCTCATCGTCGCCAGTGACCCGAATGACGCTGGGGCCACGCTCGTCTTTGCGTCCACCAACCTGCCCGAGGGCGTGACCCTGACCGCGAACGGCGATGGCACCGCGACCATCGCGGGCAGTGTCCAGGCACCGGCGGGCACCTACGAGACGCTGCTCACCGTGCGCGACCCGGCGGGCCTGAGCGCCAGCGCGTCTCTTACAATCACGGTGGTGCCCGAGGATGCGACTCTCGCCTATACCGGTGATACGGCGGCTGTACCCGGTGCCGCGCTGACCCTGCGCGCTCACGTCACCGAGGTGCGCGATGGCTCGTCGGGCGACGTGACCAAGGCGAGCGTCTTCTTCGCGGTGACGCCCACGGGTGGCCCCACGGTTACGTACGGCCCAGCCCCGGTTTCCAGCACGGGCGAGGCTGCGTGGACACTGCCAGGCGGGCCGGGTACGGGCACCTATCAGGTGGTCGCCCAACTTGACCCCCAGGGCCGCTTCTACACCGGCCAGCCCGCCGCCGCCGCGACGCTCACCGTCGCGCCCCCGGTGCCGATGTGCAATGGGCTGCCCGCCACGATAGTCGGCACCAACCGCGCTGACCGGCTGCTCGGCACCCCCGGCAACGATGTGATCGTTGGGCTGGGCGGCAGTGATCGCATTAACGGCATGGGTGGCAACGACACCATCTGCGGCGGCGATGGGAATGACACGCTGATTGGCGGGGCGGGCGACGACACCCTCTTTGGCGGGGCGGGCGATGATACGGTGTACGGCGATGTGGTGGACACCGAGGATGACTCGGGCGGACATGACGGCGCGGATGATCACGGCGCGCAGGCGGGCGGGGAGGGTGTTTCTGGCATGCACGCTGGTACTGACGATCACGCGGCCCACGCGGGCACGGCGAACCATGCCAGCGTTGCCGTGAGCGTGAAGCAGCAGCCCGCGCTGAATGGAG
>CAIWXH010000703.1 GCA_903916565.1 uncultured Oscillochloris sp.
GCTCGCCAGCGCCGCGTCCCGGTCGGCGCGAAACTGCTGCACCTCGCCGATGGCCCGCAAGACGTTGGCCTCGCCGAGGCGGTCGCCGACCTGGCGGAAGAGGGTGAGGGCGTTTTCGTAGCTCGCCAGCGCCGCGTCCCGGTCATCCCGAAACTGCTGCACATCGCCGATGGCCTTCTGGACGTTGGCCTCGCCGAGGCGGTCGCCGACCTGGCGGAAGAGGCTGAGGGCGGCATGAAAGTAGGGCAGTGCCTCTGTATGGGCATACGTCCAGTTCAGATATTCGCCGATCTTCCGACAGAGTTCTGCACTCACTGGCTCATTGCGTCGCAGGGCGTGGGTACCGACGGCACGCAGATGGGCATCATGTGGCCGCAGCGTGAGATACCCCCCGGTATTTTCTGCAATTGCTGTTGCGATCAGCGTCGAGATTGCCGCTTCAACCGCTGCCTGCGCCACAAGGTCAGCGCCTAGCCGTCCCACGAACGCCGCCAACAGGCGGTGCAGGGTCAATGCCCCGTCCGGCTGCTCGGCGAGCAGGCCCAGGGCCACAAGACGGCGTAGGCCGTCTTCGGCCAGCAGTTCGTCCTCGCCACGTTGCGTCAGCGTCGCCAGCAAGATCGCCCGTGGGATAGGCTCACCGGGGGCGAAGCAGGCGGCGCGGGCCAGCAGCGCCTGGGCCGCCGTGTCGGTCGGGTCGTCGCGGGTCAGCCGGTCGTAGCTCAGGGCGAAGGTGCAGGCGACGTGGCGCTCGTGCTGCGTGGGCGAATGGCTCGTGCCGCGTCCCTCTAGCGCCGGGTGGGCCAACAGGGCGGTTTCTAGCTCCCGCAGGTAGGCGGCGGGCACCACCGACGGGTAGGCGTGCAAAAAGCTCCCTGAGAGGTGCAGCGCCAGGGGCAGATCGCCCACCGTCGCCGCGATAGCAGCGGCGTCGGCCTCCGTCAGCGCGGGGTGCAAGCGGCGCAACAGGTCAATGCTCTCCGCCCGCGCCAGCACGCCAAGGGCGCACGGCGTCACTCCCAGCCCCGCATCCCACGCCCCGCGCCGACTGGTGATCAGCACCCGCGCCCCGCCGCTGGTGGGGCACCAGTCGGTCAGTAATGCCTCGGCGCTCACCGTGTCCGTATCGTCGCAGTTATCAAAGACCAACAGGCGCGGGATTGGCTCGGCCCAGGCAGCGCGCACCAGCCGCACCTGATCATCCGGGCGCAGCGCGGCCCAATCGGGGCGCTCAACCAGCCCCGCCGCACCGCAGGCGGCCACCTCCGCCGGAATAGCCGCCGGGTCGCCGAAGGAGAGCCAGAAGACCCCGCCCGCGAAAAACTGCCCGTAACGGTGGACAAACTCGCTGGCGAGGTTGGTCTTGCCGATGCCGCCGAGGCCCGTAGCGGCGGCGATCTGCCCAATCGCGACGGTCGCCCCATCAGCCAGGGCGCAGGCCAAGGCGTGTAGGTCGGCCTCGCGCCCCACGAACAGCGGATTGCGGCGCAAGGGCATGTGCGAGCCGGGTGGCAGCAGCGCGGGGGCGGGAATGTCGGTACGCGGCAGCGCCTGTAGTCGGGCCAAGGCGTCAGCGAGGCGCACCGGCTCGCCCCCACGGGGCCGCATATCATAGTTGAACTGCATGCCCACGATGTCGCCGCGCACCGTGCTATTGGTGAGGTGCGGCACCTGGACAACGCCCACATCCCCGGCGACCGCCACGCCACCCGCCGGGGGCGACTGGCGCATCGTCGCCTCTAGACGCTCGACGGTGGCAAGCAGCGTGTCGAGTTGCCCCTTCAGCAGCGCATGGCCTTGCCCCTGGGCCGCGAGAAGCTGGCGCGTACTGGTCGCTACCGTCTGCAAGGTCGCCTCGTGCAAGCGCGCATTGCGGAACGTCGCCTGCTGAAGATCCTCCAGCAGCGTGCGAAGCAGCTTCGCCTGTTTATCGGCCTGGCCCGTCAGCGCACCTAGCGCGACGGCCACGGCGTCGGTCTGCACAATCAGCAGCTCGGCAGCTTCAGCGAGATCGGCCCGCTGCGCGAGCAGGGGCGTCAAATCGCGGGCGAGTTGCTCCAGCACGCGCCGCTCACCGTCGGGGTCGTCGCCGTCAAACTGGGCAAGCCGGGACGCGGCCCACTCGGTCAGCCAGCCCGCCAGGGCGTTGCCACCGAGGCCACCGAGCCAAGCCAGCACCGTCGTCAGGGTTGCGCCGCCGGTCAGCGCGGGGGCGACCACACTGCTCACCGCCAGCAGCGCGACGAGTGAAGCGCCAGCCACGCCCCCGGCAAGCACCGGGGCGCTCCGCCGGATGCTGGCCTGCGCCTGGGCCTGTGGGGTGGACGATGGGGGGATGGGCATGCGGCTTCCTTGGTGGTCAGGTTGACGGCGTGTTGGTCAGCTCATCGTGCCAGCC
>CAIWXH010000704.1 GCA_903916565.1 uncultured Oscillochloris sp.
CGTTGACGGGTTTTGGAGGCTGGCGTGCCACGTTTCGGCGCTGACAGGGATGCGCGGGTCGTCAAGTAATCCGAGCGCCTGTCCGGCACGCACCCGCTCGGCAGGCGCAACGGCGGTTGCACCGGGGCTATCGAAGCCCGCGATGAGCGCTGCCAGATCGCGCCGGGCCTGCGCCCAAAGCCCCGCTGCCAGAGTGGATTGCTGGTGTAGCAGGGGCAGCCCGATCTCGGCCAGCAATTCACCGGCGAGGGCCAGGTCGTGGGCGCGGGCCGCATTCACGCCACAGCCACGGGTGATCAGTTGGTGCAGTAGCTCGGTGGCGGGGCTGATGTCCTTCGTCACCACCGCCAACTGGCTCACCGCCAGGAGCAAGGTCTCGCGCCATTGCGGACCGGCATCGGCACGGCGCAGGGCACGTTGCCAGAAGAGGCGTTCCTCGTCATCCCAGCCGCCGCTGCCCACCAGTCGCCGGGCGGCCAGATACTCCTGAAAGGTGCGATGCGGGAAGCGGTATACGTCCGGCCCGAAGGGCTGGATGACCCCGTTGCTATGGCGGGTGATATATCGGGCGAAGGTCTCGGCGCGGGCGTAGGCACCTGCGCCGTAGGTACGGAAGAAGGCGCTGGCGACCGTCATCAGCCGATCCTCGGGCAGATCCGCTCCGGCCTCGCCATCCGCGCTGACGCCACGCTCGTGGGCCGCAAAGCCCAGCCGGTCGAGCAGGGTCTGGAGGTCACTCTCGCCCCAGGCGGCAAGATCGAGCTGCTCACGCAGCGGACGCTCATCACGGGCGGGCCGCCAGCGGTGCAGCAAGAACTCGATGCTCTTCTCGTAGAGGCGCACGCGCTGCTCGGGCAGCCGCCCCTCATAGGCATGCACCAACGTCATCATCGTGAGCAGCAGCGGGTTGCCCGCGAGCCGACTCAACTCGGGACGGGACTGAATCTCACTGGCGAGGCGGTCACGCAGTTCCTTCGGGTCGCCATTCAGCGGACGGCCAAGGCGGGCGAGCGCGGCAAACCAGCGATCCACAAAGGCGACGCGCAGCGGCGGCGCAAGCGCGATGATCGTCTCCTCGGGCCAGCCGGTGACGGTGCGCCCCGGGGCGCGGTAGTCCAGCTCGCGGCAGGTGACGAGGATGCGGCTGCGGTCGGCCACGGCGTCGAGGTCGCGGATCAGCTCCTGGATGCAACGCAGCCATTGTCCATCGTCGCCCGCAGGCACTTCGTCGAGGCCGTCGAGGATGAGCAGCGCCTGCCCGGCGGCCAGTTCACGGCGCAGCAGACGGAGCATCACATCGGGGATGAGCGTGCGGTCGCGGAGAAAGGCCCAGAGCCGATCCGCCGACCCCGACGCGGGCGGTTGTGCGCTGAGCCACGCGGCCAACTCCCGCAGCACCACGCGGATCGGCAAGAGCGCCCCGTGCGTCCAGGCCGGGCCAAGATCATCAGGCTGCGCCTCGGTGCCCGCCAAGCGGGCCTGGGCCAGACAGAGCGCCACGTAGTTGGTGATCGTGGACTTCCCGCTCCCCGGTGGGCCGAGCAGCACCATGCGTGGGTGCAGGGCCAGCGCCTCCAGGGCGAGGTGCGGGCGGGTCTGCTCTCGGCCATCACGGGTTTCTGTGACGGTGCGGCCCACCTCCAGCCCGGTGAAGATCGCGCCCAGACCGACCGCCGCATGGGTCGGGTCGCTGCTATCGGCATCGGCAAAGGAGAGGCGGCTACAGATCCCGGCCAGCGAGCGGAGGTAGTCGGTGAGCAGCAGATCGCCATCCGGCCCCTCACCATCGCTCTGGTAGATATGGGTCACATCGCCCATGACCACATCGCCCGCGAAGGTATTCCCGGCCCCGGCGCTCTTCCCGCCGGACTGGCCGGACTGGTTGACGTTAAGGGCAGGCGGATCGTTTCTCGGCTCCAGGGCAGTCAGGTCGGCACGCAGTCGGGCGAGGTCGGTTTCTAGGCGGGTACGAATGCGCGGACGATCCGCAGCCGCCAGATCTTCCTCAAGCTCGGCAATTTCGGTGCGTAGCCGGTGAATGTCAGGATCGGACATGGCGATGGCCCCCTCCCAAAAAAATCGCGATTCCGCGCCGTAGGCGCGTCGGACGGGTGTGATTCTCGCTCACCGACGTGATACACACGAAACGCTTTACACCGAACAGAATTAAGAAATGCAGAAAACAGGATTAAGAAAACAGAAATCAGGACATATGAGCGAGCGGAGGGGACACCACCACCCGAAAACCGTAGTTGCCCGTCCCAGTAGCCGGGATGACTCCCGTCCCGCGCCCCGCAGCGAACATTTGAGCTATCTTCTCTCCAATCCGATCCGCCCCGTAGCGGCACGACAAAATCATTAACTGTAAAGTCTTTCTCCAAAGTGTGCGCCGTATCAGGATAGGTTGTGTAATGGCTGGCGCACCATTCCCAGACATTCCCGGCCAGATCGAGTGCGCCGCACGCTGA
>CAIWXH010000705.1 GCA_903916565.1 uncultured Oscillochloris sp.
ATGAAGTCTTCATGAGGACGCATGAAGTCTTCATGAGGGCGCATGAAGTCTTCATGAGGGCGCATGAAGTCTTCATGAGGGCGCATGAAGTCTTCATGAGGGCGCATGAAGTCTTCATGAGGGCGCATGAAGTCTTCATGAGGGCGCATAGTTTCATTCTGACGTTTGCTGAAGCAGGTACGTTCAGCAGTAATCACAGCAATAAGGAGCTAGGAGATGATCGTCGTGATGCAAGCCGGTTCAAGCGAGGAACAGATCGACGCCGTGCTCGCCCGTTTAGGCGAACACCAACTCCAGGGGCATCTGGTGCGCGGCGCCGAGCGCACCGTGATTGGCGTCGTTGGCGCCGCCATTCCGCCCACGCTCAAGGAAGAGCTTGAGCATTTCACGGGGGTTACGGAGACGCTGCGAATCACCCAGCCCTACAAGCTCGTCTCACGCGAGCTGCGCCCCGCCGACACCGTGGTGAATGTGCGTGGCGTGGAGGTGGGCGGTAACCGCTGTGTGGTGATCGCTGGCCCCTGCTCGGTCGAGAGCGAGGCGCAGATCATGGCGACGGCCCGTGCAGTGCGTGAGGCGGGCGCCAACATGCTGCGTGGCGGCGCGTTCAAGCCGCGCTCGTCGCCCTACACCTTCCGTGGCATGGGCGAGGAGGGGCTGAAGCTGCTGGCCCAGGCCCGCGACGAGACGGGCCTGCCCATTGTCACCGAGGTGATGACGCCGAACGATGTGGAGTTGGTCGCCCGCTACGCCGACCTGCTCCAGATCGGTGCGCGTAACATGCAGAACTACCAGTTGATTGAAGAGGCTGGTCGCACTGGCATGCCCATCCTGCTCAAGCGTGGCCTTGCGGCCACCATCGAGGAGTGGCTGCTCTCGGCTGAGTACATCGCCGCCCAGGGCAACCACAACATCATCCTGTGTGAGCGCGGCATCCGCACCTTCGAGACCGCCACACGCAACACGCTGGATCTGAACGCCGTCGCCTTAGCCAAGCGGCGCACGCATCTGCCGGTGATTGTTGACCCGAGTCATGGCACCGGCAAATGGTACCTCGTGCCGCCTTTGGCGCTGGCAAGCCTCGCTGCTGGTGCCGACGGCATCATCATTGAGGTTCACCCTGACCCCGACCGCGCCCGCTCTGACGGCGGACAGTCGTTGAACCACGCCAACTTCGCTGCCCTGATGCCGAAGCTTGCCGCCGTTGCGGGCGCTGTGGGCCGCACGCTGTAAGGGTACTAGTACAGCTTTTCGGAAGTCCGCTTTGGTTTGAGACACGGAGACACGGAGACACGGAGATGGCGGCCTGAAGCGATCTCCGTGTCTCCGTGTCTCCGTGTCTCCCGGTCTCAAACCAGCAACAAACTTTCGGCGACGTATACTAGGCCCATGTCTAATCCTTGACACTGTTTAGGCTACACCCGTATAATGCGGGCAGGTACGTCAGATCACCATAGCCGGGAGCCGCGTGCTTTGAATCGCCGCACACACCTGAGCAACGCTGCGGTTGCTGGTTTTGCCATTCTGCTCATTTTTCTGCTGGTCTCGCAGCAGATTCCCGCTGTGGCTGCGCCGGTACAGTTGCCTCTCGCACAGGCGCAAGTCGGCGTAACACCAGCTACCGCGACCGCCTCCCTGGCACCGAACAACAGCACGTCAGTCACCTTCACCATCGCGAATAATGCGGCGGAAACCCGGGTCTTTAACGCGAGCTTCAGCGGCACCCCAACGGGATTTACGGCGACCCAACAGGGTTCGTACTCGATTGGGGCCGGCTCGACTAGCCAGTTCACGATTATCATTGCCTCGACCGCAAGCACGCAAGCCCCTGGATTCTACGGCCCGATCACCGTGACCTTTACCGGCACGGCCACAAGCGTAACGAACATCACCGGCGCGGCCACGATTAATATCACCGTGACGGGGGCCACCTTTACGCCGACGCCCACGACGACGACGACGACTGGGCCAGCCACCGTTACCCCAACCCGTGGCCCGGTCTGTAGCGACGGCTTCGAGAACGATAATAACCCTAGTGGTGCCAAGGTGCTTGATGTCAACACCTCGCAAGAGCGGGCCATCTGCCCCTCGGGCGATGTGGACTGGCTGGTCTTCGGCGGGGTCAAGGGCAAGGTCTATACGATTGAAGTTTCGCGGATGGACCCCGGCATCGATCTGAGCCTTGAACTGCTTGACGCGAACTTCAACAGCATCGCCTTCAACGATGACTTCTACAACCGCGACCCGGCCAACCCTAACCCCGGTGACATTCGCCCGCGCATCCACCAGTTTCGCATGCCCGCCGACGGGCGCTACTACGTGCGGGTGCGCGATGCTGCGGGCCGTGGTGGTGTGAACTACATGTATGTGATCGCCCTGATTGACGAGAGCTATGGCCCCACGCCGACCCTCGTGCGCGAGATCTGCCTCGACCTCTTCGAGGCCGATGGGCTGCCTGAACAGGCTCGTCTGATCACTTCAAACGAGATCCAGGAAGATCGCAAGCTCTGTCCTACGGGCGACGCTGACTGGGTGACCTTCTTTGCCAAAGCGGGCAAGCGCTACATTATCTACACCGACACCCGGCGCTACCGTGGGCGCAATATTGTGAATGGCGAAACGCAGGCGGGTGCCGACACGACGATGATCCTCACCGACCGGGACGGCGTAACGCTGCTTGATGCCAACGATGATATTCCAGGCGGCAGTACGCTCGACTCGCAGATTGAGTTCACACCTGAGGTTGATGGCTTCTACTTTGTCCAGGTGAAGAACAACGGCGATATCGGCAATCAGTTCATTCGCTACGACATGGTGCTGCTGCTCTGTGTGCCCGGCCAGACCGATTGTGGGCGGACGAGCCTAGCGGGCACGCCGATTGTCCCGATCACCCCCCTAGCCACGGGCACGCCCGACCGCGAGTTCAATCTCGACCCAACCAATACGCCTCGCCCGACCGCGAAGCCGTAGGGCACCGCCGCAGCGGTGACGAGTACAGCCTGTTGGCAATCTAGCGCGAGTTCGCACGGTAGGACGATGAACACTCCTTGTGGACAGCCACGAGGGGTGGCCGTACGAACCGTACGAACTTTCGGAAAGCTGTACGAGGTGAGGGTAGCGGCGCAGTTCATGGATACCGCCATCCGAGACGACACCCGCGAGCTTGAGACCCTGATCAGCCAGTTGGTCGATCAGGCTGGCACGCGGTTGGCGACCTCGCCGGGTGAAGCGACAGCGGCAGCCTTCGTCAACGGGCGGCTCCGGCGGGCCGGTATGCGCGTCTCCACCTATGAGCTACGAGTCGCAGCGCGACCAGGCGGAGTCTATCTGCTCTGCGGGGCACTTAGCTTGCTGGCCTTCGCGCTCACCGTAAGCTTGCCGCTGCCCTCGCTGCTCCTCGCCCTAAATTTGCTCGCCTGGATCGGGCTGGACAGCTTTGGCTGGCCCATCCCGCCCGTCGGGCGGCGACGGGCCAGCCAAAACATTGTGGGTACGCGGGCCATCGTTGGGGCTGCCGGACTTGAGCCGGTCGCCCCGCGCTGGCGGGTGGTGTTGTTAGCACCGCTTGACACGCCGCAGACGTGGCGCGGTCTAGCGACTCTGGCTGGCCCCACGCGGGGTGCCCGCCTCGCCCGTCTCGCTGCCGTGGCCCTCGTCACTATCGGAGCCAGCGCTGCGCTGCTTGTGCCGGGCCTGTGGTGGCTCGTTGGCCTGCCGGGTGCCACCCTCGGTCTTTTGATGCTGATCGCCGCGCTGCTCCCGCCGAGGCCAACACCCACCGACGGTGGCGTCGCCGCGCTAACCACGATGATCGTGGCGACCCAGCGCCTCGAACAACTCCAGCGCGTCGAACTGTGGGCCGTAGCGGTGGGTGCGTCGAGCACTGACCCGCGTGGCGTGATCACGCTTTTGCCGCGCTACCCTTTCGACCCAGCGCACACGCTCTTTATCGCCCTCGAAGATCTCGCCAGAGGCCAGGTGATCTACGCCACCCGCGAAGGCGTGGTTGGCACCGCTGACAAACTGCTGTTGCGGCTGGCTGCCGCTGCTGATGCCGCCGACCCGCTGATCGACGCCGAGCCGCGCCCGCTTGCGGTGCCTGGACATCTGGCCGCCCCGTTGCGCCGCCACGGCTATCGCGCCCTGACCATCCTCGCCCGACCGGCTCCGGGTGCCCCGTCTGGCCCAGCAACACCCCTCGACTCGCAGCTCGTGGAACGGGCCACGCGCTTGGTGGTGTCCATCGTGCGCCACCTTGAGGCTGAGGGCTAACCGTCACCCCACAAACAGATAATCCGCGCCAGGGCGATACCCCATCGCCCCCAGCCACCCCGAGATGAGATCGTAGGCCCCATGATTGGTCACATAGACCAGCACGAAGGGGCGCGGGCGCAGCCCGTCGAGCCACTGGCGCGGGCGCACTGGCACACCCCAGACCACTTGGCCCAGCTTACGCGGGTCAAGGTCAATCCAGGCGGTCGGCGCAAAGCCTTGGACGATCAGCCGCCTCGCCCGCAGCCGCGTCGGTCGCCCCGCGCCCCAAAAGACCAGTTCGCGCCCCTGGTGCAAGCGGGGGTCACGGGCCAGAAAGCTCGCCCGCAGCGCATCGAAGGCCGTGCGGGCGTAGCGCGGGTCTACCCGTGAGGCGCGGCCCGCGCTTTCGCGCCAAGCCAACAGCACCCGTGGCAGCTTCGCCATGGGCAACCCAGCCGCGTGCATCCGCAGCCACAGCTCATAATCCTCGGGAAACGGCCCCTCGGTGTAGCCGCCCAAGGCGACGACAGACGCCCGCCGCAGCATTACCGACGGGTGCGCGAAGGGCGACTCGACAAAGATGTTTGCCGCCACCTCGGCGGGCGTAAGCACCTGATTCTGCCAGCGCATATATGCGGCGTAGCCAGCCCGCACCAACCCCTTGGGAAAGAGCGCCACCCGACTGGCGACCAGCGCCACCTCCGGGTACGCCGCCAGATAGGCGCGCTGAAGCCCCAGGCGCTCCGGGTGCATCAGGTCGTCGGCATCCATACGTGCCACCAGGGGTGCCCGCGCCTCGGCCAGCCCCAGGTTGAGCGCCGCCACCAGCCCCACGCGCCCAGGGCTGAGCAGGCGCACACGTCCGTCGGCCCGTGCGACAGACTCAACCAGCGCCGCCGCATCGTCGGTCGAGCCATCGTCCACCGCAAGCAGCTCAAAGGCGGCGTAGCGCTGGCGGCGGATCGAGGCCAGACAGGCGGGCAGGGTCGCCGCCGCGTTACGGAAGGGGAGGACGATGGAGATTTCCATAAGAAAAGGTTTCAGGTTTCAGGTGCTAGGGTTCAGGGTGCAGGTGCTAAATAGGGCTACGTCAAAGTCCCGCCGCGCAGCGCCGGGGGACTGAAGTCCCCGGCTCTTGTGGTGCGAAGCCTGCCTTCGCAGGCTCGTTCAGCCCGCGCAGGCGGGCTTCGTATGACGTAGCCCGTGGCTTCAGCCACCGGGCGAGGTGCCGTAGCACAACGTTGCAACCGTTATGCGTGCCCAAACGGTCAAGCTGGTTTGCGCCATGCCTAATGCTACAATGGCGCTGAAGAAGGACGAAGGACGACCGACGAAGGACGACCGCATGCTACCCGAGTTTCGCAACGAGCCATTTGGCGACCTTGCCGCCGCAGAGCGCCGCGCCACGATGCAGCGTGCGCTGCGTACCGTGGCGGGTCAGTTTGGCGCCACGTACCCGCTGATCATCAACGGCGAACATATCACCACCGAGGAGCGGATCGCCTCGCTAAACCCCGCCGACCCGAAGAAGGTCGTGGGCTATACCAGCAAGGCGAGCGTTGAGCATGCCGCCCGCGCCATTGAGGCGGCTCACGCCGCCTTCGCAAGCTGGCGGCGCGTGCCGGTCGAGGCCCGCGCCAGGGTGCTGCTGCGCGCCGCCGCGCTGATGCGCCGCCGCAAGGAGGAACTGGCCGCCTGGATGGTCTACGAGGTCAGCAAAAGCTGGGTCGAGGCTGACGCTGACGTGGCCGAGGCCATTGACTTCTGCGAGTACTACGCCCGTCAGGCGCTCCGGCTCCAGGGCGGCGCACATCCGCTCGTCCCGTGGGCGGGCGAGAGCAACACGCTGTGCTACCTGCCACTGGGCGCTGGCGTCGCCATCCCGCCGTGGAACTTCCCCCTGGCGATTACCACGGGCCTTGTGGTCGCACCAGTGGTCGCTGGCAACACCATCGTGCTCAAGCCCGCCAGCGCCGCCCCGGTGATCGCCGCCAAGCTGGTCACGATCCTTGAGGAGGCCGGTCTGCCGCCTGGCGTGGTCAACTATCTGCCCGGTGCTGGTGGCACCATCGGCGATGTGCTGGTGGATCACCCGCTGACCCGCTTCATCGGCTTCACTGGCTCGATGGAGGTCGGCCTACGCATCTGCGAACGCGCCAGCGTGCGCCAGCCCGGCCAGCTCTGGCTCAAGCGCACCATTCTTGAGATGGGCGGCAAGGATGGCATTGTCGTGGACGAGACGGCGGATCTTGAGGCTGCCGCCGCTGGGATTGTCGCCGCCGCCTTCGGTTTCCAGGGCCAAAAGTGTAGCGCCTGCTCGCGGGCAATCATTGTCGAGAGCGTCTACGACACGCTGGTCGAGCGCATCGTCGAGCGCACCCAGGCGCTCAAGCTGGGCAACCCCGCCGAGCCACATACGTTTATGGGCGCCGTGGTCGATAAGGCCGCCTTCGACAAAATCACCAACTACATGATCATCGGCCAGGCGGAGGGGCGCTTGGTGGCTGGTGGCGAGGTGGTGGATCACGATCTGCTCAGCGACGGCGGCTACTTCATCAACCCGACCGTCTTTGCCGAGATTGACCCGGAGGCCCGTCTCGCGCAGGAGGAGATCTTCGGCCCAGTGCTGTCCATCATCAAGGCCGACGATTTTGAACACGCCCTGGCGATTGCCAATAACACGCAGTACGGCCTGACGGGTGCCCTTTTTTCGACTGACCTTAGCCGAATTGAGCGTGCCTACGCCGACTTTCACGTCGGCAACCTCTACATCAACCGCAAATGTACCGGCGCGCTGGTCGGCGTGCAGCCTTTCGGCGGCTTCAACATGTCGGGCACCGACAGCAAGGCCGGTGGCCCTGATTATGTCGCGCTCTTCACCCAGGCCAAGGTGATCAGCGAGAAGCTGTAGGGCAATACAGTTCAGTTCGCTATACGAACAGCAGGTATTTACCACGAAGCGCACGAAGTGTACGAAGATTCTGCATTTGAAAGCTTGCGTCCGGCCTTCGTGCGCTTCGTGAGCTTCGTGGTAAAAACTACCCGACCGATGTTTCGGACGAGTCTCGTCTCAGACGTAATTCCGCCCGAGCAGCCGACGTGCGAGCCGTCGCACGTCGGTGCGGGCCAACCGCCCAACCAGCGTGAAGAAGAACAGGCCAACCAGCCCAAAGAGGCTGTGGCGCGGCTGCACCAGCGCGCGCAGCGCCGCCGGGTCGGTCAGCGGCAGCGGCGAATCGGCGCGCACCTCGACCTGAAGCTCTTCGCCGTGCCACTCGCGCTCGACCCAGAAGAGGTCGGGCATGCTGCGCTGGAAGAAGTAATAGGCTGGGTTGTACGCATACAGATAGTCAAACAGCTCGCCGAATGGCTCGGCTGGCTCTTTAGGGTGCAGCACCAGACGGTCGTCCACCAGATTGACATACCAGCGATGGAACGACCAGTGAAACAGCCGCTCGGCGATCTCCGATGGGCTTTGGATATAGCCGCCGACGCTGGTGCGCTTCAGTTCGCGGGCGAACTGCACCGGGTCGTCCATATGCTCAAGAATGTGCGAACAGATCGCGTAGGCGAAGGCCCGATCTCTGAAGGGCAGGTGATGGGCGTCGGCGACGACAAAGGGCCGATCAACCACCAGATCGCCCCCGCGCTCACGGTTATCCGAGCCGACGAAGCGATCCACCAACACATTCGAGCGCGGGTTCGGATTATCGCCGCTCCCAATCTCCAGCACCAGGCCGGTCTTGGGCGGATTACACGACTGTTTCATCAGACCCCTATGCGCCAGTCGCACACCGCCGCGATAAAGAGGCCGCAGGCGTCGAGCTATCGGCTATCGGCTATCGGCTATCGGGCTATCGGGCTATCGGGCTATCGGCTATCGGCTATCGGCTATCGGCTATCGGCTATCGGGCTATCGGCTATCGGCTATCGGGCTATCGGCTATCGGCTATCGGCTATCGGCTATCGGCTATCGGCTATCGGCTATCGGCTATCGGCTATCGGCTATCGGCTATCGGCTATCGGCTATCGGGCTATCGGGCTATCGGGCTATCGGCTATCGGCTATCG
>CAIWXH010000706.1 GCA_903916565.1 uncultured Oscillochloris sp.
CCGCCAGCGGTGGTGCGCCCGCCAGCGGTGGTGCGCCCAGCACGAACCAGCACGCCCACAAACCCAACCCCCATTGTGAACGGCATCGCCTCGCCTACGGCCCTGCTCAGCCCTGCGGGCGGCGGCGAGATCTTCTTCCGTTTAGCCAGTGACTGGGGCAGCGCCTACTCAGGCCAGCAGATCAACTTCACGCTCGCTGTACGCAACACCCGCTCGCCTGCAGCCAACGGGGCCAATGACGTACGCAACCTCACGGTGCGTAGCGTGCTGCCAGACAACCTTGAGTTTTTGGCTGCCAATGCCGACCGTGGTCAAGACCCCACCCGCAATGGTAATGCGGTGACCTACAGCCTGCCGCTGCTGCAGCCTGGCGAAGGGGTCGAAATCTTGATCGCCAGTCGGATTAGGCCCAACATCGCCCCCGGTACGAGCCTAGTTGCCCAGAGTCAGCTTACCTACAACGGCCAAGTGCAAGGGCTCTTCTCCAACATCGTGACCGTCCAAGTGGTAGGCAATACCCAGCAGACTCCCGCACCCCTACGGGCCTCCACCGCTGGCATCGCGGCGGCTGGGACGGCCTACCCGTCGCCAGCAGTTACCGCGACCATTAGGCCGACTGGCCCCACCGCGACTACCGGCGCAGCTACCGCGACCACCGGCGCGGCCACCGCGACCGTCAGGCCGACTGGCCCCACCGCGACTACCGGCACAGTCACGAGGACGCCGGTCACCGTGCCCTCGGTCACGCCCTTCGGCTACCAGCCACCGCCACAGTCGCCAGCGCCGCTGCCCAATACAGAGGCCGGCGTGCCCTTCGTCGGCATCCTCCTGCTCGGCATGACGCTGCTGACGCGCACATGGCGCCTGCATCGGGCGAAAGAGCGCATCTAGGGCCGTGGGCTAGACGCAAAGAGCAGGGCCGTCGGGCGCAGCAGACTGCACCCGACGGCCCTGCTTTTATCTCTACGCTTGGTTACGGGCTAACGGGAACGCGACGAAAGCGCGGTTGCCAGCCATCAAGGGCGAGCCAGAGTACCAGCGCCAGCAACAGCCAGTGGAGTTGATCGCTCACCGCGACGAGGAGGGCCACGGCCTGACGTGAGGCCGGTAACGCCTCATAGAGGCGCTGGAGGCCGATCATCGGGGCGTTGCGTAGCTGATCAAGCACAACGGCAAGGCCAAGCTCAGTGCCGACGGCACTATAGACCTGCCAAGCCACCGCCAGCGACAGGCCAATTGCCACCGCCGTGAGTACCAGCACGAGCATGCTGTACCACGGCTTGGGTCGGGGTGCCAGCGCTACGGCCAGCTTGGGCGCACCTGGGATCAGCGCCAGCAGGCATGCCGTCAACTCAGGTGGTGCGTCCCAGTGCAACTCGTGGCGCAGCACATGGTCAAGTCGATCATTGGGATCACGCGAACCCATTTGGTCACGCATCGTTTCACCTCCTGACGCCACCAAACATCAGCCGGAGGGGCGCCGCGCCCGAGAAGGGACCACGAGGCTCGCGCTGGGGCGATTGGGCCACGGCCTGTGCGGCGGGCGGCTGCTCCTGGGTCTCCAGAATGGTCGCCAGACGCTCTTTGCCGCGACGGATGTGGCTCTTGACCGTATTCAGCGGAATAGCGAGGACTTCGGCGATGTCGGTGTACTTCATATCCTCGAAGTAATAGAGGGTCAACACCAGGCGATAGTGTTCTTCAAGCTGGCCGAGGGCACGCCGCACTTGGTCGCGCACTTCACGCGAGTCCAGCGCTTGTTCGGGGCTGGTCCAGCGGTCATCGTCGGCAACCCCGGCCAACTGGTCGGCCTCTTCCCCCTCGGGGGCGGGGGGGGCAAGCGGCACCTGCCGCCCACGGCGGCGCAACTCGTCGCGACACAGATTGACCACCAGGCGATAGAGCCAAGTGGTGAAACGGCTCTCGCCATTGTATTGGGGTAGCGCACGGAAGAGCCTGATGAACGCCTCTTGGGTAAGGTCGGCGGCATCCTCAGGGTGCTTAAGTACGCTCATCGCGATACTATAGACATAGTGCTGCTGGCCTAGCACCAATTGGGTCAGGGCCTGCGTGTTACCCTGCTGGGCCAGTGCAATCAGCTCACGCGATGGTTCAGCCACCGTGTACCTCTCCTGGCGTCTATGCGCCTTCGTCGGCCTCTGTCGCCCTCAGTATGGCAGAGCGGGCACCTACCGGCATCGCTCGGTAGACAGAGGAGCGGCCTCAACTTTGGTCGTACGCCTAATGGCACAAAGTATGACGGCCAAGGCAGGGCGAAGGTTGCAGGTAGCGGCGTCAGGGGACGGGGTCGTAGCCGCCTTTGGACCAGGGGCCGCAGCGCAGGATACGCTTGCAGGTCATCCAGCCGCCCTTGAGGAAGCCATACTTGCTGATGGCCTCAACACCATACTGCGAGCACGACGGCTCGTAGATACAGCTTGGTGGAAGCCACGGCGAGATGGCGATTTGGTAGAAGTGGATGAGCTTGAGGGCAAGCCAGCGCATTGGGGATTTGAGATTTCGGATTTGAGATTTCGGATTTGAGATTTCAGAGTACAATCTCAAATCAAAAATCAAAAATCACTCAAGGGGTTCTTTGCCAATATTGAAGCTGCACGAGGGCGCGCCCTGGGCCATGCAGGTACACTGCTCGACGGAAAAGCGCCGCCCACCCGAAACCCAGGCGGTAGCCTCTTCGATAATGCCACGCGCAATGTAGAAGACCGGGCCGGGGTCGGGGCGGGTGATGCAGTTCGAGCAGCGGGTCACGTGATAGATGAACTGGCCGCGCTCTTCCTCGACGTGGCTCGACTGGTCGCTGAAGCGGTCGAAGGTCTGGGCCGTTGCATTCAGCGCAATCTTCAGCTTCATCGTGATCGGCATCAGCTTGAGGGCCAGGTCGGCCATGCCAAGCAGGGGGCCAAACTCCTTGAGGCCGAGGGTGAACGCGACGCGACCGGCGCGCAGTTCAAGGCCACGCGCCCCACGCGGGCCATACATCGTGCCTAATGCGACCGAGAAGGCCGAGATCGCCTCGAAGGGGAACTCGCGCTTGAGATCGTTCGGGGGATAGGCGTCGAGGTACTGATTCAGGTCGGCTAGGCGAAGCAGCGCCTTCACCCCATTCTGCCCCATCACCTCTTCAAGCGACAGGAAGCAGAGACGACCGATCTTATTAGGATAGTGCAAGCCGCGAAAGGCTTCTACTGAGGTCATGGGCTCTCTGGCTCCTTACACAGCTAAGCAGAGAACGGCAGAACTGACGCTGCGACGTTCGGTACTATACCAGAAAAGCGCTATCAGCGCACTATTGGCGGATGGTTTCCCAGACGAGGTGCGCGACCTGCGGGATGATCAGGGCTTCGAGACCAAGCGTAACGGCTGCAGTTGAGCCGGGCAGACAGAAAATGAGCGTGCCTGCATAGACTCCGGCTGTAGCCCGCGAAAGCATTGCGGCGGCCCCGATTTCCTGGTATGAGAGCATGCGGAACAGTTCGCCAAAGCCGGGGATGCGCTTCTCAAGCAGCGCGTCAAGCGCCTCAATGGTGCAATCACGGCGGGCGATCCCAGTGCCGCCATTGGTAATCAGCAACTTCACACCCTCGGCGACGTAGGCACGTACGAGGGCGATAATTGCGGATGGTTCGTCACGAACTACCGTGTATCTTACCACATCATGACCGGCATGCGTGAGTAGAGCGCGGATTGTGGCCCCACTGGTGTCAGTTGCGGGGGTGCGGGTGTCGCTGATCGTGAGGATGCCGCAGGCGAGGCGGCCCGGGCCTGCGACCCGGGCCTGCTGCTCGTGTTCCTGGTGTCCCATCGGGGGCCTTTCAGATGGGCGGACGGTCTGGCCCTGATTCTACCATAGTTAGCGGGCGCCGACGGCGGCGGCCAGTTCGCGCTCGACGATGTTCACGATCAGGTCGTCGAGCCGTTCGACCGTGTAAGGCGCCGCGCCAGCTTCCAGCGTGGTGCTTTCGCCGGGGGCGCCGCTATTCGCGCCTGTCTGATAGGTCAGAAAGACGAAGCCGCCCATCGTCTGCTGGGCCAACTGACGGAAGACGTACTCGGCCTGGGGGTCGGTGTTGCTGGCGGCGATGGGGTAGATCTTGACCCCACGGGCCACCGCCTCACGGGTGCCGTCGAGGTACGTAAACTGGGGGCTGCCAGTCACGTGTGGCCCCGCATCGCCCACCAGGAAGACCAGCCGCACCGCCGGCGCGTCGCGCCAACTGGCCCGCACCACGCCCTGATAGAGCGCCTCGTCAAGCGCCTCTTGAGTGTCGCCGCCACCATTGGCATTCAAAGCACCGAGTTCCTTGCGGAAGGCCGCGAGGTCGGATGTGAAGTCGAAGGGGCGGTTGAGATACTCGTCGCCGGCATCGCGGTAGGCCACGAGGCTGTAGCGAATCTCGGGCCGTGGCGTGAAGCCGTCAATGCGCGCCGCGATGCTGTCAATCGTCTGCTGGATGCGGCTCAACTCGTCGCCCATGCTGCCCGTGGTGTCGAGCAGGAAGAGCAGGTCGAGGCGCAGGGTCTTGTCGGCCTGGACGCCGCGCAGGCCCAGTTCGACCTGTTCGGTCTGCCCACGGGTGAAGGTGGTTTCGGCCCGCGCTTGGCCGTATTCGGCGACAACGCGGAATGTGCTGCTGTTGCCTGTGTCAAAGAGACGCGGCATGAAGATGGTCTTGCCCCCAGCGTAGGTGCGCCCGTGGAAGATGGCGCGGTCGCCATCGTAGACCGTGACGCGGGCGTCGAGGAGGGGGCGCTGGTTGTCGTCGCTCACGCTGATGAGGTAGCGCTCGCTGACGTTCGCCAGACGCACGTCGGTTTGCTGGTAGCCCTGGAGGTAGGTCAGGTAGTCGGCGAAGGCGGCGTTGTCGTTTCGCTCGCCAGCCTTGAGTGAAGCCTCGGGGGCCGATGGGTGCGAGGGCGCGGCACCGCCACTGGTTGGGGCGACACCGCCAGTGGCTGGGGCGGCAGCGTCGGGGGCGGGCGCGGCAGCGTCGGGGGCGGGCGCGGCAGCGCCCATGGCCTCGGCGGCGACGGCGGGTGCCGTAGCCGCAGGTGCCGACAACGCGCCCCCGGCACCCATCTCGGCACTGCTTGGCAGGGGCGCTGCATCAGCCGCCACCGGAGCTTCCGCCGAGGTGGCTTGGCGGGCCGCCCCAGACGAGGCGGGCGACTCTTTCTCGGCGAGCGCCGCTGCTGCGACGGCGGTCGGGGCCACAGACAGACTGCCGACGGTGGCGGCGGCGGCCCCACCGGTGGCAGCCTCGCCGACGGCGGGGGCCGCCGTCGGGGCCGTTGAGCCGTTGCTCAGCGTAGAGTTGACCGGGGTGGCGACTTGCACCGGGCTTCCCCCACAGGCAGCGAGCGGCACGATAAGGACGAGGACGATCAGTAAGGCGAGGGTTCGACGAGCCATTGGACACCTCCGTGGAGCATTTGCGAGCGTTATGGGAGGAACGTCTTAGGGCGACGGAAAGTTCCTGTCATTCGTCCCAGAACTGACGCACCCAGCCACGGTGGGCCAGATTTTCGCGTAGTTCGAGCATGGCGGTGTAGGTGGGCAGGATGAAGAGGGTGGCGCCAGGGGGCAATCCGGCCAGCGCCTGATCCACCGCCACCGCGAGGTTCGGCTCAAGCGTGATCCGCCCCTCGGGCATGTTGGCGTACTTGAGGCGCACGGCCATATCTTCAGCGCGGGTGCCGCTGACCGTCGCCGCAGCGACCCTGGTGGCTAGTGGCTCAAACTCGGCGTCCCACAGCCACGATACGTCGGTGCCGTCGGCGAAACGGTCGTTGATGGCGATCATGACATGGAGGTTCGCGGCCCCGCTCTCCGCCGTGCCGGTGGTCAACATCCGCACCGTCTCGGTCGCCCCGACGGGATTCTTAATCAGCGCGATGAGCATGGCGGGGCCATCTGGCCCGGCGGTCACCCGCTCGATACGCCCGAAGGCGGCGCTGAAATGCTCAAGCGTGCGGCGGGCGATGTGGGCGGGCACGCCAAGGGCCAGCGCTGCCGCCAGCGCGGCGGTCGCATTGGTGGCGTTATAGAGTCCCGGCAGCGGCAGATCGATCTCCAACGCACCGCCGGGGTAACGCAGGTAGAGCCGACTGCCGTCGGTGCCGCGCAACTCCAGGCGGGCCAAGTGTACCTGTGGCTCGGGGCGGCGGTGGCCGCAGCGCGGGCAGGCGTAGTGGCCGATATGCGCGTAGAAGGCCAGCGCGTAGGCGTAGCGCTGACCGCAGCGCCGACAAAACTGCGAGTCGGCGATATGCGCCCCGGCACCAACTGCGTGTCGCTCGTCGTCTAGCCCATAGTAGAACACCCGCGCCGCCAGCCCATGGCCCAAGTCGGCCACCGCTGGGTCGTCGGCGTTGAGTACCACGGTGGCCGAGGGCGGCAAGGTCGCCAGGGCCGTGCGCCATGCCCTAGCCACCGTATCCACCTCGCCGTAGCGGTCGAGCTGGTCGCGGAAGAGGTTGTGGATAAGCACCAGGCGCGGGTTGGTCTCGGTGATCGCCTGGGGGAGCGCGGCTTCATCGGTTTCAAAAAGACCAATGGTTGCCTGTGGACGACCGCGCCAGTCAGTGTCGGCCAGCGCCGTGGCGGTCAGCCCTTGGATGAGGTTGGCGCCAGCCCGATTATGCAGCACACGCTCGCCTGCGGCCCGTAGGATTTCGGCGAGCATGCGGCTGGTGGTGGTTTTGCCGTTGGTGCCCGACAACAGCACGGCACCGTGGGGCAGTGCCGCGCTCAGATCGCGCAAAATATCAGGCGCGAGCCGACGGGCCAGGGTGCCAGGAAGCGTGGTGCCGCCGCCTAGGTGCAGCCGTCGCGCTAGGCCGCCAGCCGCCTTGCCCACCATACCGGCGAAGGCATTCATGGGGTTACGCATGTTTCAGAGTCGGCCATTTCAGCTTAACCACCGTTGCGCCACAACTCCACCGCTCTACCGCTCCACACAAGCGTTTGTAGAGCGGTAGAGCGGTGGAGTTGTCCCCCAAATGGCGGTATCATCGCAAGTTGATTTTGGCGCAGAACCGCTCACCCCTGCTTCAGTTCGGCGACTAGGAACTCGCGTAAGGCGCGGGCGGCAGGCGAGGCCACACGGTCGCCGCGCCAGACCAGCCCCAGCGAGCGCTGAAGCTTTTGGTCGCTGACGTGGAGGGCCACGATGTCGTCGGCGTTATGGACGGCAAGCCGGGGCACCAGGGCCACGCCGATTCCGGCGGCCACGAAGCGCAGCAGCGTGTCGGTTTCGCCACCGTCGAGCACCACCCGTGGGCTGAAGCCCGCCACGAGACACGCGCTTAACGTGGCCTCGCGCAACTCGTAGTTCTCGGGCGAAAGCACCCACGGTGCGTGTTCAAGTTCGCCGATCTGAACCGTCTCGCGGTCGGCCAACGGGTGACCCAGCCAGACCGCGATCACCATCTCCTCGGTAAAGAGCGGCACGACGGTCAGGTGTTCATCCTCAACCGGCAGCGTCACAATTGCCACGTCGGTGAGGCCGGTCTCCAGCAGATCAAGCAGCGTCTGCACCCCGGCCTCGTGGAGCCGCAGTTCGATCCCAGGGTAGCGGCGGTTGAAGGCCGCCAGCACCCCAGGCAGCAACTGCGTACCCACCGTCGGCGGGGTGCCCACCGTCGCCCGGCCCCGCCGCAGGCCGATCCGCTCGGCCATCTCGGCGCGGGAGGCCTCAACCTGAGTCATCACGGCGCGCGCGTGCGGCAGCAACGCCTCGCCCGCCTCGGTGAGCCGCACGTTGCGCCCGACGCGGTCAAAGAGCGCCACACCCAACTCTTGCTCAAGCTGACTGATTTGCTTGCTCAGGGCTGGCTGGGCGATGTGCAGCTCGGCAGCCGCTCGCGTGACATGTGAGTAGCGGGCCACCGCCTCGAAATAGCGCAGATGTCGTAATTCCATAAGCTCACGGACGATCACGACTGGGGAGTCGTGTCCTTGTATATAGTGGGCCAGGCTAGATGAGTGTTTCGCAAAATGGCGGCTCGGCTTCAGTATAGCAGACGCAGAAACGCACGAGTTCGATACACAGGAGTGATGAATTGGCAGGGCCATGGCAGGGCTGAGGCAACGTCGCCGGGGGGCTGAAGCCCCCGGCTCTTGGGTGCGAAGCCTGCCTTCGCAGGCTCATCAGCCCGCTTCAGCGGGCTTCGTACCGCGTAGCCCGTGGCTTCAGCCACCGGGCGGGGGCTGGCAGGCGATGTTACCTCAGCCCTCACGAGGTCAGCGCCAGACGCTATGCTATAATCCGCCCGGAGCGTGCCAGAGCAGAAGGAGCGGCGGTGTCAAGCTGGAATGGCCTGGGGACGGCCTTCAATACGCTGCGCGAGGTTGATGTCGCGGCAATCACTGAAGAGAGCGAGCGCCCAGTCACCATCGCTTGCCTTGGGCCGGATCAGCTCTTTACGCAGGTGGCCCAAGTGCTGCGCGCCGCTGGCAACTCACGCTATGGTGCGGTTGGGCGCGACCCTCTCCTGTCGCGCCCCCTGCCGTCCAACGCCCCCAGCGCTGATCTGCGGCACGCCGATCTGCTGCTCGTCTTATTGGATGGTCGGGCGCCCATCAGTGCTGGCGGCGCCAAGGTGCTGGCCCGTCTGGGCGAACTGGCGCTGCCGATGGTGATCGCGATCTGCGGGGTCAGCGCCCCTGGCGCCCCTGGGCAGCCCCGCCCCGAGTTTGCCCAGGCCCGCATTGTGGTGCTGCCTGAGCTGACAGCGCCCGAGGCCGTCGAGGCGCTGGCCGGCGCGATCCTTGAGCGCTTGCCCGCCGAGCGCCACTTGGCGGCGGCCCGCGCCGTGCCGGGGCTACGCTTCAACTACGCCCGCGAGCTGGTGAGTAGCATCGCGTTTTCAAACGCCACCTACGCCTTCGCGTCCGCCATCCCCGAGCAGATCCCGCTGCTCTCGCTGCCGTTCGCCGCCGCCGATCTGATCGTGCTGACCAAAAACCAGGCGCTGATGGTCTACCGCCTGGCCCTGGCCCACGGGGCGCCGCCTGATTTCCAGGCCCGCATGGCCGAGATCGCGCCCGTGGTCGGCGGTGCGTTTGTCTGGCGCCAACTGGCCCGCACGCTGGTGGGGCTCATTCCGGTCTGGGGGGTGGTGCCGAAGGTAGCGGTTTCGTACGCGGGCACCTACGCCACGGGTATGGCGGCGTGGCGCTGGTTCGCCGACGGCCAAATCCTCAGCCGCGAGCGTATGAAAGAGCTGGCCGACGAGGCGCTGCGCGTCGGTCGCGAACGCGCCGAGGCGCTTGTCGCCGCCGCCCGTGTACGGGGCGGCGAGGTCGGCAAGCGCCTTGGTGGGCGCAAAGCGCGTAAGCAGAAGCCCCCGCTGAAGCCGTAGGCGGCCACCGCTCACACGGCCAGCGGTCGCCCGAGCCACGCGGCGTACAGCTCCGCGAAGCGGCCCGCCGTAATCGCGGCGCGCACGTCGGCCATCAGTGCCAGCAGAAACGCGACGTTGTGCAGGCTGACCAAGCGCAGGCCCAGAATCTCTTTCGCCCGATAGAGATAGTGGATGTAGGCCCGTGAGTAGTGGCGGCAGGCGTAGCAGGTGCAGCCCGCCTGAAGCGGGCCGTCATCTTCGCGCAGGGATGCGTTCGACACATGCAGCTTCCAGCGCCGCCCTTGGTCGCGCACCAGCGCAGTGCCGTGGCGCCCCAGGCGCGTCGGGCTGACGCAGTCGAACATATCAATGCCACGGGCCACCCCTTCGAGCAGGTCGTCCACATCGCCGATGCCGAGTAGGTGGCGCGCCATGCCGTCGGGCATGTGCGGCACCGTCATGTCCACCACCGCGTACATCTGCGCCTTGTCGGCGCCTAGCGAACCGCCGATGCACAGGCCGTCGAAGCCCATGGCGCTGATCGTCTCGGCGCTGGTCTGGCGCAGGTCGGGGAAGACGCCGCCGTGAACGATGCCGAAGAGGAACTGGTCGGGGTTGGGCAGCGGGCCGGGGTCGCGCTTGCGGTGGGCGGCAAGGCAGCGAGCGGCCCAGCGATGCGAGCGGCCCATGCTTTCGTGGGTGTAGTCGTAGCCAGCGCGGAAGGGCGGCAGTTCGTCGAAGCAGAGGATGATGTCGGCGCCCAGGCTGTGCTGCACCTCAATCGAGCGCTCGGGGGTAAAGATATGGCGCGAGCCGTCCAGGTAGCTCTTGAAGATCACCGCGTCTTCGGTAACCTTGACCATATCGCCCATGCGGGCGGGGTGTTCGGGGCGACGACCCTTGATCTCGTCGGCGATGCCGCCATAGACCAGCGAAAAGACCTGGAAGCCGCCGCTATCGGTGAGGATCGGCCCGTCCCAGGCGCTGAAGCGGTGCAGGCCACCCCGGCGGGCGATCAGTTCGTGGCCGGGTTGCAGATAAAGATGGTAGGTGTTGCCGAGAATGATCTGCGCCCCGTGGTCGCGCAGCTCGTGCGGGGTGAGCGCCTTGACGGTGCCACGGGTGCCGACTGGCATGAAGACGGGCGTCTCGACGGGGCCGTGGGCGGTAGTGACGACGCCGCAGCGGGCGCGTGAGTGCGCGTCGCGGGCGGTGATGCTGAAGATGGCGCTCATAGAGCGGCGATTATACCACGCTGACAGATGCCCACCCGACGGCAGTAGGGCTGCTGCAACGTCTGGTTGCCGCGCCAGCCCTCACCCCCCAGCCCCCTCTCCCTGAACGGGAGAGGGGGGGCCGAAGGCATCCTGTTGCGGAATCTCCCCTCTCCCCGTGAGGGAGTGGGGCCGGGGGTGTGGGGAAAACGGCGACGTTGCATCAGCCCGCCCAACGACAGATGCCGCCAAGTTCCTAATGATTCCCCAGTGGCAAGTAGACGAACCGACGCACAGCAATGGGCGAGGGCGAGGGTGACGGCGATGGTGACGGTGACGGCGAGGGTGACGGCGTCACCGAGGACGGGCAGGCGCTTGTACTTGCGGTGCCGCCCACCGTGCTCAGAAAACACCAAGCGGTCGGCTCAAATCCGCCGGGCACGTGCCCCCCGCCTTGAACCACGTAAAATGTGAGATCGAGGCCCGCGCAGCGCGTCGCCAGATCGCCCGCCGTCTGACTATAGGCGTAGGTTTTCACCGCCTTGCCGCCAACCAGACCGCCCAGCGGCTGCTCGGTCTGTGCGCTGACGCGCACCGTGTAACACCCCGCCGCTTCGCCCCACCCGACCCACTGTGACGACCCATAATCAACATCGAGCGCGGGCGGGGCGGTGTCTGCGCCCTCACCGCTGCCTAGCTGCCCGTGGATATCGAGGATATGCGCGGGGCGCGTGACGTTCGGCGCGCTGAACAGCGTCGCCTTTGGCCCCCAGTAGCCGTAGACGCTCACTTCGCCACAGGTCAGATCGCTGTTCGGCGTGGCTGGCGTCCCAGGGGTGCCCGGTGCCACCGCATCGCCGTCACAGTAGAACGTGCCAGAGATGGGGACAATCGCACGGATCTTAGTGCTGGTGCGCGGATCGGCGTAGAGGATATATGCAAACCCGGCGCCACGCGACTCGCCGACGACGTACACCTGACGCGGGTCAATCGTGGCCCCCAGCAGGGCGTTGCTGGCAGTTGCCTGCTTCATAAGCTCAGCGATGAAATCAACATCATCATAGGGCGTGCCGCCTTCGTCCATGCGAAAGCGCCACGCCGAGCCGTCGGTCAGGCCATAGATATTGCGCCCCTGAGCCGAGAGCAGCACAGCGCCGTTGGCATCATTCAGCACCGCCGTCTTCCACGCCGCGCTCAGGCCCATCGTGCCACCATCGCCGTGCAGGTGGATCACCAGCGGGCGTCCTGATGCAGGCGCGTTCGCCGATGACACCGCATAGACGAAGGTGCGGGTAACGCCATTGACCAAGATCGCCCCGTTCGTATCGGCGGCCAGCGCAGCTTGTTCATGCGCGGCCTGCGCCGCCGCGCTCCCGTGAAGCGCAGAGGGCCGATCAGCAACGCCCAGCGCGCACAGGCACCCAATGATCAGCATCCAGCGCATAAACATGCCCTTTCGCTCAGATACGCCAGCAGCGTCGCCTGCCAGCCCATGCCCGGTGGCTGAAGCCACGGGCTACGCGGTACGAAGGCCGCCTGCGCGGCCTCAACCAGTCGGCGAAGACAGGCTTCGTCGCTTTGACGCCTTGCCCTAGCGGTTCAGCGCCTGCGTCATCCCGCGCCAGAAAGCATCGCGCTGGCCGGGGACGAAGGGCAGATAGAGGTTGATGCGGTCGAGCAGGCCATCGTAGCGCGCCCGCAGCGCAGCGGCCAACTCGTCGGGGGCGGCTTCAACGGCAAAGGCTTCGAGCATGGCGTCGCTGACCAGGGTCGGCATCTCGTCCCAGCGCTGGGCAGCGGCCAGCCGTGAGAGTTGCTCGCCCGTTTCGGCCCAGCCGTGACACGCAAGGACGGGGCGGTAGCTGGGGGTCGAGGCGTAAAAGGCGATCTGTTGGCGCACGATGGCCCGCTGCTGCGTATGCTCGGCCTGGTTGGTGCCGGTGATCACGAAGGGGCTGCCGACCATGACACATTCCAGCGGATTGCGCCCGCTCTTCGCCGCGCCGGTAGCGATCTGCGGGTGCAGCACCTCGCGCAGATATTTCGCGCTGTTGAGCGGATGGGCATGGAAGCCCGCGCACAGCTCGCCCGCCAACTGGGCCAGCCCGCTGTTGACCCCGGCGATATAGATTGGAATATGCGGATACGCGCTTGGGCCAGGGTTGAAGAAGGGCGTCATCAGCGTGTGCTGAAAGAACGGGCCGCGATAATTCAGGCGTGTGCCGTCCTGCCAACAAGCCCAGATCGCCCGCAGCGCCAGGATGTAGTCGCGCAGACGGGCCACGGGCTGATCGAACTGGGCGCTATAGCGCCGCTCGATGTGGGCGCGCACCTGCGTGCCCAGGCCAAGGACGAAGCGGCCCCGGCTGTACGTCGCCAAATCCCAGGCAAGCTGTGCGGTGACCATCGGGCTACGCGGGAAGGCCATCGCTACGGCGGTGCCCAAGGTGATGCGGCGCGTGTGTTCGGCGGCAAGCACCAGGGGCAAGTAGCCGTTATGCGTCGTCTCCGGTGTCCATAGGCCCGCGAAGCCAAGCGCCTCGGCGGCGGCGGCGAGTTCGGCCATGCCGGTCAGCGGGTTGGCGTCCAGGGGCACGTTCGCGTCAAGTAGCATTGGCTCCCTCCGCATTGTATAGCCGGGGGACTGAAGTCCCCGGCTCGGTGGGTGCGAAGCCTGCCTTCGCAGGCTCAACAAGGCCGCGCAGGCGGCATTCGTTCCCCGTAGCCCGTGGCTTCAGCCACCGGGCGGGCGGCTCGGATGAGAACGGCGCTGCACAACTGGTAGAGGATTGCGATAGTTCGCGGCTTTGCGGCTTTGCGGCTTTGCGTGAGCTTGCTCCTATGGCCTAATCCGCCGCAGCAGCGCGGTGAGCCGGTCATAGTCGTCTTTGAGCAGACCAGCGACCTCGCGCCCGGCGCGCACGAGGTAGTCGCGACTGTCGGGGCGGGCGCGGGCGATGGCCCGGATGCAGGCGGACAGAAGCTCGTCGCTCGGCACCTGGGCGGCGAAGAGCGCACCCCGGAAGAAGTCGCAGCCCTCGCTGAAGCGCGCCAGTTCGGCGGCGTCACATTCGTAGACCGAGTAGTGGACAGGGGGCGGCTGCGGCGGCAGGTACTGGTAGATTTGGCCGCCCTCGGCGAAGCCCACGGTCAAGGCCGAAAACTCGGTCTGAAGAACCTCGGCCAGGTCGGGGTTCTCAAAGTAGATCTCGGCGTCGAACAGCTCGCGACCGCTGTAGGTGCGCCCGCGTACGACCGCTCGACCGCCTGGCTCTTTGCTGCCGGTACGAATCTCATAGACCAGGCCGTAGACGGCGGCACCTGCGCTGCGCGTGACGGCGCGCACCAGAGAGCCAAAGGGCGGTGCGGCAAGCAACTCGTAGGCCCCGGCGGTGAAGCGGGTGGTAGACGACTCAATAACCTCGCCGATACGTTGGGTCACCCTCGACTAAACTCCTTGCTGTCCTTCTTGGCTGACTGCGCCGATGTGACCTCGGCGCGGTAGAGGCTACCTTCGAGAAGGCGTTGGAAGGCGCGACGGTCGGGGCTGCGGATGATGGCCTGCTCGTGGGCGCGGGCCAGCGCGACGGGGTAGCCATTGCCACGGGCACACTGATCGTACACGAGGGTGTGGACTAGGTCAACCTGGGCCGGGTCTTGGGCGACCCAACGCGGAATCTCGATTCGGCACAGCTCACGACCAACCCGGATGTGAAAGAAGTGGATCAGATGCTCGTCGTAGCGCTCGACGTTAATCCGGCTCATCGAGATGAAGAGCGGGCCGCGCTGCCCTTCCGTCAGACCCACGCCAATCACGTCGGCGTCAACCAGACCCTGGCAGAGCTTGCACGACGGCTCACGCCCAGCCTCGACATCGCTGCACTCGGCGCACTTTGCCCCTTTGCCGGTGGTCACGGCGACATCGGGGCAGAACATCAGGCGAATGGTGCCGATCACCTCGGGCGAGCGGGGGCGGCTGATGTACGAGGCCACGGGCAGTTTGCGCTGGCGCATCCGCTCAAGGTAGCCCAGATAGCGCTCCAGAAAATGGTCTTGCACGAAGCGTTCGGCGCCCGCCAGCATCCAGCGCACGAGGGTGCCATCCTGCAAGGCCACGGCGGGCAGGTCGTCGGTGAGCATTTCGTCGGCAAGGTCGGCCAGCGCGACCCCTTCGTCAACATCGCGGCGGGCGCTGAGGTAGTTCCCCTCCACCGGCACGCGGCGCGCACCATCGCTCAGGTAGAGATCGTCTTCGCTGTAACAGAGCGTCGGGCGCGAGCTGAGGCGGGCGAACGGCTCGTGGCCGTAGCGCAGGAAGACGCGGCCAATATTGATCACATAGCAGGCCACGCTGCCGTGGCGGTCAAGCTCGATCTGCGAGCCGTCGGTGGCGACCATGGTGTAGGCGGGCGGGCGGGCGGGCAGCGCACGTACGGTGCTAAGCGGCTCCACAGGACGGGCAAGCAGCCATGAGGCCGTCTCGCGGCTGAGGTCGGC
>CAIWXH010000707.1 GCA_903916565.1 uncultured Oscillochloris sp.
AGCGGAGCGGTCGTCGTGCCGCCTTGCGCCAAGGTATAGGCAAGCCAGGATGTGCAACGGCATGTCGCAGCGGTCTACGTCATGGCCGAAGAAGGGACAGCGCGGATCATCGGCTACTACTCGCTTTGTACCTGTTCCGTTGAGACGACCCAGCTCCCTGAGTCGCTCACCAAAAAACTCCCCCGGTATGCTGCGCTGCCGGGCATGCTTTTGGGCCGACTTGCCGTTGATGTTCGGTACCAAGGCCAACGCATGGGGACGCGCTTGGTGGCCGATGCGCTGAAACGGTGCGTGCGACGAAGTAATGACATTGCCGCAATGGCAGTGCTGGTCGATGCCAAAGACGACAAGGCAGCCCAATTTTACGAACACTTTGGATTTCAACGGTTTGCGGATCGCTCCCTCAGTCTCTTCATGACCATGCGGGAGTTGAGACGAACGCTCAGGTAGTGTATCGAAACCGTGTAGAGACGTTCCATCGCAGGGCCACATTCCTGCGAGAATAGCCATTCTCACCGTAGACGTTCCTGCTCACCCGCATTCGGATGCGCTTCACTGCGGTGTACGTTGCACCGTGGGACGATTATCACCGGAATGGGGCGCTGCAACGACGAAGGCGGTGAGCGCGTTTAGGAAGCGCGCCATGTCTTCGTCGTTTCCGCCGCCCAGGCAGGATTATCACCGGAATGCGGCGCTGATGGAGACGTTGGCATTGCCCATGGAATATCGGTGAAGGTAGCCCCCAAACCGCCACGAGAGCGGCAAGGTTATGCTTTAAATCCAATACTTTACGGAGACCGATACACCCTGGGGACTAATCAAGCGCGTTCGGACGCGCTCCGTCGCCGGGGCGCTTCGTTATTCCGGCCTGGCAGCCGATTCTGCGCGGGTATAGACTTGCCAGCCCTTGCGGGCGGGTGTACATGGTGCGTTACCGCACGTAGCCACGTAGGCCCACCGGAAAGACTGGCGTCGATGAATCATACCATCCTTCCCTCCCGCACGCGACGGCAGCAGCGCCGGGTCGCACGCCTGCTGGCGGTGGCGCTGCTCCCCCTCCTGCTGGGGCTGGGGCACCTCCATGACGGGCTGGCACCCACCGCGCCGCCGGGCGCTGGCGTGGGCATGGTGCGCTGGGTGCGGCGGCACCCATGGCAGCGGCCCGCCCACGCCGTGCGGGTCTGGCCCCTCGCCCGGCAGCTCCTGCGGCCCGTGCTGGCGCAGGCGGGGCTGCTCGCGCTGCTGCTGGGGGCCAACCGGGTCGCGCCGCCCCTGTTCCTGCTCGCCAGTCTCCCGGTGCTGCGGGCGCTGCTCACCCTCAGCGCCCTGGTCTGGCCGCGCTGGGGCCCGCACCCGCGCTGCCGCTGGCTGGCCCAGACCAGCGCGGATCTCCATCTGGCCCTGGTGTTCACCCTCAGCGTCGGCCTGCTGCGCGACCACCTCCTGACCAGCGGCATCCTCGCTGCCGTCACCGCCGTGCCCCGCGCCCCCAAACCCAGCGCCAGCGGGCGCATCCGTGATGATGGCACCGACGAGGTCGTCCTGGGCGACCAGTTCGCCATCCGCCATCCACCGGTGGACGAGTTCGACCGACGCATGTTTCTGCTCTTTTTGCGCGACATCCATCTGGTGCAGCGCCCGTCCCAATGGCCCTTCATCTGCCAGGTCTGGCTGGCGAACTGGTTTGGTACGCTCCAGGAGTTGATCAGCCGCTGGGAGGATTACCGCGAGGCCGGTGACTGGCCGCGCCTGATGCGCCGCCACGACGGCCCGCTGCTGCCGTGGGCGCAGCGACAAGCGCTCATCCACCTCTGGGCGCGCCATCTCTGGTGGTCGCGGGCCGAGGTGCAGGCTGCCGCCGCCGCCGATGGACTCGCCCTGAGCGCGGACGCGATCACCCAGATCGGGCAGGAGAGCGGGCTGCTGGTCGCCCGGCGCGTGCTGCGCGAACGCTTCCAGCGCAGCGCCGAGACGCTGCGGCCCAAGGACGGCTGGCTGGTGGGGCGGCTCTTCGCCCAGATCGATCAGCTTCAGGCCCATCTGGACGCCGGGACGCCGCCCACCGTGGAGACCCAGGCTGACCTCGACGACCTGCTGACGCTGCGCGAGGAATTGGGCTTGGGAACAGGGCGGGAACTGGAAAAGCCCCTGCCGTGGGCCTCCCACATGC
>CAIWXH010000708.1 GCA_903916565.1 uncultured Oscillochloris sp.
ACGGTGCTTTTTATTGACGAGATCCACCGCTTCAACAAGGGCCAGCAAGACGCGGTGCTGCCCTACGTCGAGGACGGCACGATCATCCTGATTGGGGCCACGACCGAAAATCCCTCCTTCGAGGTCAACGGTGCCCTGCTCTCACGGGCGCGTGTCTTTACGCTTGAAGCGCTCAGTGATGAGGATGTCGGGCGGCTCGTGGATCGGGCCATCGCCGACCACGAGCGCGGGCTGGGCAGCCTTAACGTCCTTTTAACTAGCGACGCACGGGGCTATCTCGTAAATATGGCGAACGGCGACGTGCGTACCGCGCTCAACGCGCTTGAGGCCGCCGCCATCTCGAAGCCACCGGCCCTGGGCGACAAGCGCCTGATCACGCTCACCGACATCCGCGACGCGCTGCAAACGCGGGCCACCCGCTACGACAAAAACGGCGAACTGCACCACGACGCGATCTCGGCGCTGCACAAAAGCGTGCGCGACAGCGACCCCGACGGGGCGCTCTACTGGCTCGCCCGCATGCTCGACGGCGGCGAAGATCCGCGCTTCATCGCCCGCCGCATCGTGCGGATGGCGGTGGAGGACATCGGCTTGGCTGACCCGGCAGCGCTGCCGCAGACCATCGCCGCCCAACAGGCCATCCACTTCCTTGGGCAGCCCGAGGGCGAGTTGGCGCTGGCGCAGGCGGTCATTTATTTATGTCAAGCTCCGAAGAGCAACGCGGTCTATCGGGCCTACGGGGCGGTGCAAAAAGATGTGGCCGAGACCCGCAACGAGCCGGTGCCGCTGCACCTTCGCAACGCGCCCACCAAGCTGATGCAGGGTCTGGGCTACGGCAAGGGCTACGAGTACGCCCACGCCACGACGGAGGGCCGCAGCGATCAGGCGCATCTGCCGCCCAATCTCGCGGGGCGCATCTACTACGAGCCGACGGAGCGCGGCTTCGAGCGCCTCGTGCGTGAACGGCTCGCCTGGCGCACCGACCGCCCAACGCCACCCAGCGCCCCCCCGCCGCCAGCCAGCCACCGCACAACACCAGCAGATGACCCGCAGGCACTCGCCGGCGAGGAGTCGCAAGAACTGCCGCTCGGCGAAGAGTCGCAGGAAGTGCCGGAACTGCCGCCGCAGCCGCGCGGGAGGCCGCGCAAGGGTTAGTACCGCTTTCTGGAAGTTCCTGTAGGGTTACGCGGTGATTCTCGTCAGGCACGGAGCGCAGCAGCACGCAGTTCGGCCTTCGTGACCTTCGTGCGCTTCGTGGTAAAAAAACCTGCCGCGCATGTCCGCCGACGTGTACTAGGCACCACAAGCATCGCATCCAATATCATGTGCTATAGTATGGCCGATAGCTGACTGTTGCTCTGCATCCCGGAGGAGCCCCATGACCCTTGAGGAAGCCATCGCCGAGATCAGCGGGCGCGTCATCACCGCCTGCCCCGATGCCGTACTGCGGATCGTTCACGCCTCTGACGAGGAGGCGAGTATCCGCGCCTACGCCCACGTCGGCGCGGAGGCGGCGATTAAAGCGGCGACCAATGACTACACCATCGAACTTCTGACCGGCGAGGGTCTCGACGTTCAGGTGCTCGTCTACGACATCGCCACCTCACTGCCGCCCGAAGGGTAACGCAAAAACTGAGGGCTGCGACCATGACCTGGCTCAGCCCTCAGCCCTCAGCCCTCAGCCCTCAGCCCTCAGCCCTCAGCCCTCAGCCCTCAGCCCTCAGCCCTCAGCCCTCAGCCCTCAGCCCTTCGATCAGCCAGTCGAGGGCCAGCAGATACCCCCGCCAGCCCAGACCCGCGATCTGCCCCGTAGCCACCGGTGCCACCACCGACGTATGCCGAAACGGCTCGCGCCGGTAAACGTTCGACAGGTGAACCTCGACAATCGGGGCCGCCAGGGCCGCCAAGGCATCGCGCAACGACAGCCCGTAGTGCGTCAGGGCACCAGGGTTGATAATCACCCCCGCCGCCGTCCAGCCCTCCCCCTGAAGGAAGTCCACCAGCACCCCCTCGTGATTCGACTGGAGGCAGACCAGGCGCAGCCCCGCCGCCCTGGCCCGCGCCTCCAGGGCCGCGTCGATCTCGGCCAGGGTCATCCGCCCGTAGATCTCCGGCTCACGCCGCCCCAGCATATTCAAATTTGGGCCGTGAACGACGACGATGGTCTGCATGCGTCCCTCACTTAGCG
>CAIWXH010000709.1 GCA_903916565.1 uncultured Oscillochloris sp.
CGGCCTCGTGAAGCCTGCGAAGGCAGGCTTCGCAACTCAAGAGCCGGGGGCTTCAGCCCCCCGGCGGGCGACGCCCGGGCATCAGTGGCGACGGTTGCACGCCCGGTGGCTGAAGCCACGGGCTACGGGGTGCGAAGGCCGCCTGCGCGGCCTCGTGAAGCCTGCGAAGGCAGGCTTCGCAACTCAAGAGCCGGGGGCTTCAGCCCCCCGGCGGGCGACGTTGCAACCGCCATGTCCACTGGCATCATGGCGGTTGCGCGTCAAGTTTGCCTATGTTACCATGGCGAAATGCGCCGTTGCCTGTCGCCTGACAGGCTTTTTTTATGCTCAAAGCGAGGCCGCTATGTCAATGGGAGTTGCCTACACCCTAACCGTGCGCTGCCAGATCGAGAACCGCCCCGGTATGCTTGGCCAACTGACCACGCGCATCGGCGAGGTCGGGGGCGATATTGGCGCCATCGATATTGTGCGCGCCGAGCGCTCGCTGCTGGTGCGCGACATCACCGTGCGCGTGCAGGGTGAGCAGCACGGTACCACCGTCGTGGCTGCGATTAACGATCTGCCGGGTATCAATGTGCTTCAGGTGAGCGACCGGGTCTTTTTGGCCCACTTGGGCGGCAAGCTCGCCGTGCAAAGCAAGGTCGCGTTGAAGACCCGCGACGATCTTTCGCTGGCCTACACCCCTGGTGTGGCCCGCGTCTGTAGCGCCATCGCCGACGAGCCTGACAAGGTCTTTGCGTTGACTTGGAAGGCCAACAGCGTGGCGGTGGTGAGCGACGGCAGCGCCATCCTGGGCCTGGGCAACCTTGGCCCCGAGGCGGCGATGCCGGTGATGGAGGGCAAGGCGATTCTCTTCAAAGAGCTGGCCGACATTGACGCGGTGCCGATCTGTCTGCGCTCGCAAGACCCCGCCATCATCGTGCAGACGGTCGAGCAACTGGCACCCGGCTTCGGCGGGATTAACCTGGAGGACATCGCCGCGCCGAGTTGCTTCATCGTCGAGGGGCAACTGCACGAGAGTCTCGACATTCCCGTGATGCACGACGACCAGCACGGCACGGCGGTGGTGGTGCTGGCGGCGCTACGCAACGCGCTGCGCGTGGTGGGCAAGCAGTTGGGGCAGGTGCGCGTGGTGGTGAACGGGGTTGGCGCGGCGGGCACCGCAATCATTCGCGCCCTGCTTGAAGCGGGCATCGGCGAGGTGACGGCGGTTGATCGCCACGGCATCTTGCGGGCGGGCGACGACCACCTTCAGACGCCCATGCAGCGCATCGTCGCCTCGCAAACCAACCGCGAGCAGCGCCAGGGCGGGCTGGCGACCGCGCTACGCGGCGCCGACATCTTCGTGGGCGTCTCACGGCCCAATATCCTCACGCCCGAACTGGTGCAGCGTATGGCGGTGGACCCAATCATCTTTGCCCTGGCTAACCCGGTGCCCGAAGGCGACCCCGATATGTTGCGCCAGTACGCCCGCGTGGTCGCGACGGGCCGCTCGGATCAGCCGAACCAGATCAATAATGTGCTCTGCTTCCCCGGCATCTTTCGCGGCGCCCTCGACGTTCACGCCCAGAAGATGACCTCCGGCATGCGCCTTGCCGCCGCCGAGGCGCTGGCTAGCGTCATTCCGCCCGAGGAGGTGAGCGAGGAGTATCTCATCCCCAGCGTCTTTAATCGCCTGGTGGTGCCGACCATCGCCGCCGCTGTGGCCCAGGCCGCGATTAAGGATGGGGTCGCCCGTCGCGAACACACGCCGGCGCGCGGCGGGGATTAGGTAAAACAAGGGGTCAGGGGTCAGGGGTCAGGGGTACTGAAACCTGACACCCAGCCTCTAACACCTTGGCTACGCTGCATTGATGCGCCGCACACGCGGCGTCGGCACCAGTGCGGTCGAGTCGTGCCCGTGGGGCGGTGCCGACACATCAGGCGGCGCACTTTTGATGATTGGGCCTTGCTCGCTGCGCGTCAGGGCGGTGAACGCCCAGTAAAGACCGGCCGGAAAGGGCCAGACCGAGTGCGATGAGGCTAGGGGTTTGATTTCGGGGCTGCTGTACCAGCGACGTGGTTTCATCAGGCGGCTCCACGGAACAGCGCGGCACGGCGACCAACGACCAACGACAGGAGTTCGTAAATGGCTTACACTTTACGAGGCTAGATGCTACGTTGTTTCGTCGTATTACCTCATTAGGGCGGAAACGGGGAGGGGGCGAACCCCCTCCCCGTTGTAAATCAGAAAGCCATTATACTCGCGCCATAAACGGCTGTCAATCGCCACATGCGCCCCTCTAGGGAGGCAAAGCCAATCCCCCTTACGAGCGGCGGCAGGGGGGCTTGGCAGATCTGCGTCACGGTCGGCCCGTGGACAAGGCGCGGCGGTCTTAGCGCCCACGGTTGCGATTACGAAGGAAGGGCGGGATGTCCAGGTCGTCGCCGCTGTTGAAGTTGGGGGCCACCCGTGGCTGCGGCTGCGGCGCCGGGGGCTGCTGCTGCGGCTGCGCCGGGCGCTGCGCTGGCGGGGTCGGCGGGTACTGCGCGGTGGCGTGGCCCGCGCTGGTGGCCGCCGTCGGATAGGAGCGGCCTTTCATCACCTGGGGACTCTGCGGGCGCTCCAGCTCGAAGCCGGTGGCGATCAGCGTCACCTTGACCTCGCCGGGGGCGTAGGCCGGGTCAATCACCGCGCCCACGATGATGTTGGCGTCGGGGTCTACCTGCTTGGCGACAATATCCGCCGCCTCGTAAACCTCAAGGATGCCCAGATCCTCGCCGCCGGTCACGTTGAACAGCACGCCCTTGGCCCCGTCAATGCTCACCTCAAGCAGCGGGCTGGCAATCGCCATATTCACCGCATCGACCATGCGGCTGTCGCCCTTGCCAAAGCCCATCGCCATCAGCGCCGAGCCGCGCTGGGCCATAATCGTCTTCACGTCGGCGAAGTCTACGTTGATTAGACCGCGCTGGGTGATTAGGTCGCTGATGCCCTGGATGCCCTGGCGCAGCACATTGTCGGCCATCTGAAACGCCTGGGTGAAGGTGGTGTTCTTGCTGGCCGTCTGGAGCAGCCGGTCGTTGGGGATGATGATCAGCGTGTCCACCACCGGGCGCAGTTGGTCGATGCCGGCCTCGGCGGTCTTGCGGCGGTGATTACCCTCGAAGGTGAAGGGGCGCGTCACCACGCCCACGGTCAGCGCGCCCAGGTCGTGGGCGATGCCCGCCAGGATCGGCGAGGCGCCAGTGCCGGTGCCGCCGCCCATGCCCGCCGCCACAAAGACCATATCGGCGCCCTTGAGTTGCTCGTAGACATCCTCCTGGTTTTCCTCGGCGGCCTTCTGCCCAATCACCGGGTTGCCGCCCGAGCCAAGCCCCCGCGTCAGCTTGTCGCCAAGGCGAATCCGCACCGGAGCCAGCGAGTGCATCAGCGCCTGCACGTCGGTGTTGACCGTGATGAACTCGACACCCTGCACGCCGTCAGCGATCATGCGATCTATGGCGTTCGAGCCGCCACCGCCCACGCCCACCACCTTAATCTGCGCGAAGTCCTCGTAGGTGAACCCGCCCGTACGCTCGGCCATAATCCGTCTCCTCTGCCCTTGCTGCGCTTATGGTAGAAATTCGCGGAGCCAGCCCTTGAAGCGCTCGTAGACATTGCCCCAGCGCTCGCGCTCCTCGGAGCGATGGGTTGGGCCTGGCTGGGCCAGACCGTGGCGGGAACCCCAGTGTAACAGACCGACGCCTGTCGCATACGAGGGGCTATCGAGCGAGTCGGCTAGGCCGGTTAGCTCGGTGGGAACGCCGACACGCACCGGAATGCCGAGCATGTCGCGTACGAGTTCATCGAAACGGCTGAGTTGGGCCGCGCCGCCCGTGAGGACAATCCCTGCCGGGAGCATCCCCTCGTAGCCGCTGCGCCTAATCTCATTATATATAAGTTCCACCATTTGTTCAGCACGAGCTTGGATGATTTCGTTGAGCAAATGGCGGCTAATTTTCTGTTTCTCGCCCACGGTCAGCGTGTCGATCTCAATCTGATCGTCGGCATCGCCCGCTTCAGGCGGCTCGCCCGCAATCGCACTGCCGTAGCGAATCTTCAGATACTCAGCCGTATTATGCGGCGTGTGCAGCACATACGTGATGTCGTTGGTAAAGTGATTGCCGCCCAGCGACACCACGCTGGTATGCCAAACTCCGCCTTGCACGAAGATCGCGATGTCAGTCGTGCCGCCGCCGATGTCCACCAGCATCACGCCGCGATCTTTATCGTCCGCCGTCAGCACCGCCTCGCCCGAGGCCAGCGGCTGCAGCACCAAGTCGTCAATCTCGACGCCGGATTTCTGCACGCTGCGAATCAGGTTCTGGATCGCCATCACTTCGCCGGTGACAATGTGGGTTTCAACCTCCAGGCGGAAGCCGCTCATCCCAATCGGGTCGCGGATGCCCTCGTGCCCATCAACCACATAAGCTCGTGGAATGACGTGAATAATCTCGCGCTGCGTGGGGATGGCGACGGCCTGGGCCGACTCGACGGCGCGGGCGACATCGCCACGGGCGATCTCGTGGTCGGGACGCTGCACCGCCACCACGCCCCGGCTGTTGAGCGACGAAATGTGCCGCCCGCTCACGCCGACAAACGCGGTGCCAATGCGATAGCCACTCAGGCGCTCGGCCTTCTCAATACTCGCGCTAATCGCGCTCACGGCGTCGTCAATATTCACGACCACGCCCTTATCGAGACCCTTGCTGGGCGTCAGGCCCACGCCCAAAATATTGAGTTTACCCGCGTCGGAGACCTGGGCCACAATAGTGCAGACCTTGGTCGTGCCGACATCGATACCTACAATCGTACGCTGCATACGTCCCTCGTTCTTTCGCCAATGGAACCCTGGAGCCGAGTCAGGCGAAAAAAGTGTTTACGGGCTGGTCACCGCAGGCGGGCTAACGGGCGGGGCGCCGGTCACATTCTGATAAAAGGGGGTGTTTGGGCGTAAATCAAGGTAGGTAAACGCCGTGCGATCTTTCAGCAGCACATCAAGAATGGCGAGCTTGCGCCCAAGATCCTTGCTCTGGCCGAAGATGATCGTCTGTCCGGCCACCGAGCGCACATAGATGCCCAGACCGTAGTCCCAGCCGATCTGGGCTGGGGTGAAACCAAGCTCAATCGAGAGGCGGAGGGCCAGGGCTTGGGCCAACTGGATGGCGTCCAGGTCAAGTTGATCATTTGGGCTGAGCTGCGCGTGCGAGCTATCGGTGATGACAAGAACGTCAGCCTGCGTCGATTCCTGCGCTGCGCCCAAGACTTTCCCGGTACCATCCACGAGGTAGGCGACGCCGCCGACCTGCCAGCGCACTTCAGGCCGCCGCTCGACAATGCGAATGATTGCCAGGTCGGGCATCGTCACCTCGACCGAGGCCGAGGCGACATAGGCGTTCTCGCGTAAGCGCGCCGAAACCAGATCATCCTTGATGAACCAGACCGAGCGGCCAAGCACATCGGCCAGCGCAGTTACGGCGGCGGAGTCGAGGGCGCTGTTGCCCGCGACCTCGACCCGGCGGATGCTGAAACGCTCGTCGGTGAAGAGGTAAACCAACACGCCACAGGTCGCCAGAAACAGCACGAGGCTTACGAGGCGCCCACTGGCGAGCCAGCCCAGCAGCGAACGGCGCGGCCCAGGGGTGGCCTGCACACCGGGGGCTGACGGCGCGGCGGCGCGGCGGCGCGGCTGCTCCTTTGGGGGCAGCGCGGCACCGCGCCGGTTCTGGCGGCGGGCCGCGATGCGCTCGCGAGTATTTGGCTCGTTGTAGTCCATCGCCTCCGGCGTCTCCTCAGGCTGGGCCAAGCCCGCCCTTGTCGGTAACTTGCTCAACGGGCGAGCGCCCCGCCGACCTTCGTCTGATGGCGCTCAAGGGCCAGTTCGATCAATTGATCTAAGAGGGCGGCGTAGGTCAGCCCGCTGGCGGCCCACATTTTGGCGTACATGCTGATCGGGGTGAACCCCGGCAGCGTGTTGATCTCGTTGAGCCAAAGCTCGCCCGTCACCTTGTCAAGCAGGAAGTCTACACGGGCGAGGCCAGCGCCGTCAATAGCCAGAAAGGCCCGGGCGGCCAGATCAGCCACCTGTGCGGTCAACCCCACGTCAAGCGGCGCCGGGATGATGATCTGCGAAGCGCCGTCAAGGTATTTGGCGGCGTAATCGTACCACTCGCCCGAAGGCACCACCTCGCCGGGAACACTGGTGGCCGGGTACTCGTTGCCGAGGACGCTGATCTCGATCTCGCGGGCGGTAATGCCCTGCTCAACCACAATGCGCCGGTCGTAGTGCGCCGCCTCGTCAAAGGCCAGCCGCAGCCCGGCCCGGTCGTGCGCCTTGCTGATGCCCACGCTACTACCCATATTAGCAGGCTTCACAAAGACCGGATAGTGTAGGATGGCCTCAACACGGGCGCAAACCGCCTCGCTATCAGCCTCAAGCTCGGCGCGGCGCACCAGCAGCCAGGGCAGCAGCGGCAGCCCAGCGGCGGCGAAGGCCGCCTTCATCAGCGCCTTGTCCATGCCCACGGCGCTGGCGGCGACCCCGCAGCCCACGTACGGCAGCCCCGCCAGCTCAAGCAGCCCCTGCACCGTGCCGTCCTCGCCCATTGGCCCGTGCAGCACCGGGAAGACAAGGTCAAGCGCACCGTCGGCGTTGAGCAGGGAAAATTCGCGCTGGATGGCTGACGCGCTGGTGCCTTCGTCAGCCGCGTTCGGCACCGGCAGAAAGCTCGTCGGCAGCCGGGCGGGGTCGGCGGCGACGACCAGCGCCGCGTGGGCACCAGGGCCAGCCAGCCAGCGCCCGGCTCTGGTGATGCCCACGGGCAGCACCTCGTAGCGCCTGGGGTCAAGCGCGGCCATCACGGCGTAGCCCGAAACCAGCGAGACCTCGTGTTCGCCACTCTGCCCGCCAAAAAGAACAGCAACTCGCTTTTTCACAGCTAAATAATCCTCACTTCAAGCTCTAGCTCAATGGCAGATTGTCTGAACACCTCGGTGCGAGCCAGGTCAATCAGGGCCAAAATATCAGCCGCCGTGGCGGCGCCGGTGTTGATGATGTAGTTGGCGTGGACGGGGCTGATCACGGCGGCGCCCACGGCCCGTCCTTTGAGACCAGCGACCTCGATTAACTGGCCCGCACTTGCGCCCGGCGGATTCTTGAAAACGCTGCCGCACGAACTGCCGGTGGGCGTCTTCGCCTTGCGCTGCGCGGCGATGGCCGCCATGTGCGCCGCCAACTCGTCCCGGTCGCCCCGCAGCAGGCGGAAGGTGGCGGCCAGCACCAGCGGCGGCGTGTCAGTTGATTGGACGGCACTTTTCAGGGCGCTGGTGCGGTAGCCGTAGGCCAACCGCTCTGTCGGCCAAGTGGCGCCCGCCTCGCCCAGCAGCAGTTCGGCGCTCTGGAGCAGGCCAGCCACTTCGCCGCCGTAGCAGCCAGCGTTGCCGACGACGGCCCCGCCGACGCTGCCGGGCAGCCCCTCGGCCCAGGCCAGCCCAGCCCAGCCCAGGGCGCCGATGCGTCGGGCAAGGCCCGCGATGGCAGCGCCCGCCTCGACCCGCAGCAGCGCCGTGTCGCCCGCCTCGACGAGCTGCCAGCCGTGGGCGCGATAGGCGACGATCAGGCCGGGGAACCCCTCGGCGCGCACCAGCAGATTGGTGCCACGGCCCAGCCAGACCAAGGGCAGCCCCTCGGCGCGTGCCCACGCCGCTAGGCGCAGCGCCGCAGCGACGGTGGTCGCCTCGGCGTAGTAGCGCGCCGCGCCGCCAGCCCGCCACGAGGAGTGACGGTGCATCGGCTCATGCTCGCGCAGTGGGATGGGCGGGTTCAAGCCGTTGCTCCGCGTTGGGTCAGCAGCGCCACGCCGATGCGGTCGCCATCGCCCGCCCCAAGCGTGAGCACCACATCGCCGGGGCGAACTTCTGCCATCAGGGCGGCGGCGGCGGCGGTCACGGTGCCCACGGCGCGGACATGCACGCCGGTGGAGGCGATACGGTCAGCGAGCGCCAGCGCCATCCCGTGGGCATCGCCCTGCTCACGCGCCGCATAGACATCGCCCACCAGCAGCAGGTCGGCGTCACCGCAGGCGTCGGCCCAGGCGTCCAACAGCGCCTCGGTGCGGCTAAAGGTGTGCGGCTGAAGATAGACCACCAGCCGCCGCCCCACATAGCGCGACCGAGCGGCGGCCAAGGTCGCCCGCACCTCAGTGGGGTGGTGGGCGTAATCATCAATCACCGTCACGCCCCCGGCCTCGCCCTTTAGCTCGAAGCGGCGGGCTGTGCCGGTGAAACGTGCCAGGGCGGCGGCGGCAAGCTCCAGATCAGCGCCGACGAGGGCGACGACCGCCAGCGCCGCCAGCGCATTTCGCACATTATGCGCTCCCGGCAGGCGCAACGCTTGGCTGGCGATACGCTGCTGGGCCATCCGGCGGCGGTTGTAGTGCCACAGGTCAAAGGTGGTGCCAGCGGTGTCTGTCGTCACGCCGCTGGCCGTCCAGTCGAAAGGTGCCAAGCGGCACGAAACCGGGTCACTCGCCAGCCGCTCCTCGATCCCGTAGAGTGTCGCCTCGGGCATACCAAGCGCCATGGCCCCCGTGTCATCGCCACAGAGCACCAGGCGACCAGGGCTGCTCACGCTCGCGGCGAACTGGCGAAACGCAGCCTGATACGCCTCGGTGCTTGGGTAAATGTCGGGGTGATCCCACTCGACATTGGTGATCACCGCCACCGTGGGGGTGAGGGCCAAAAAGACCCGGTCATACTCATCGGCCTCAATCACCAACGGTGCCGCTGGGTCGCCCCAAGCGGCATTCCCGCCCAGGTCGGGCACCTCGGCGCCAATCAGATAGCCAGCGGCAACCCCGGCAGCGCGCAGGGCCACGGCGAGCATCGCGCTGGTGGTGGTCTTGCCGTGGGTGCCCGCCACTGCCAGCACCGGGCGCTCACGCGACCACTGGCGCCAGAGGTCGGCCCGCCCAATGCGCGGGAGGCCCGCCGTGCGGGCGGCCTCCAGCTCAACATGGTCGCGCTTCACGGCAGCGCTGGACACCAGGGCCTCGGCGCCAGCCAGATAGGCGGGGCTGTGGCCCTGGTAGACCGTGGCCCCACGTGCCGCCAGCGCGACGGTCAGGCGGTTGGCAGCCACATCCGAGCCACTGACCGTATGGCCCTGGTCGAGCAGCAGCCCAGCGATAGCGCTCATTCCGGCGCCCGCGATGCCGACAATGTGATAGTGCATAACCCTCGTGCGCCCTCGCCGCCTACAGCGTTATTTCCTCGGGCCACCGCCACCGCCACCGCCACCGCCGCCTGTAGCGCCCTGCCAAACTCGCGGGAAATTGAAGGCGATCAGCACGATGATGATCATGAAGAAGATCGCGATCAGCGACGGCATCAGCACACTCACGTCGGGCAGAATGTTCAGGACATCGGCGAGTGGCCCGCCGAAACCACCGAAGTCGCTCTGCCCATACACATTCCAAAAGACCACGATAGCATTTGTCCAGAGCAGCACGATCAGGGCACCAACGAAGAGGCCAAGGGGCTTAGCTAGCGGCTCTTTGGCCTCACCACGCCAAGTAGAGCGTTTATCCTGATTGAAGAAGAAGCCGAGCAAGACCAGGACAATGAAGGCGACAAAGCGAAAGAAGAGCGGGATTTGCAAATCCGGCTGGATGAGCGGGTCGAGTTGGGCAATCGCGTTAGGATCCCGCCCAAGCGAAAAGGCACCGATACGCGGTGCATTCTGCCAGAAGCGGTTAAGCACATCGACGAGGATATTGTCGCCCTGCACCGTCGTGATGTAGCCGATGATCGTCCAGAGCGCGATGGTGATCAGATTGCGGAACCCTTCCAGGTAGCCCCAGTAGGCGCCCAAGGCCATAAGAATAAGCAGTAAGCCGGGGCCGCTGAGGGGGACGACGATCTGCGTCTGGGCTAGCGGGGTCAGGGTAAGCCAGTTGATCAGTTGGCGACCTGCTTCATTGGAAATCATTAGCCACCACTCCTTGCGGCCAGACTGAGGAGCGCCCCAGCCAGACTCTGCGCCGCGTCTGGCCGAGCCAGCGCCCGACTCTGCTCAGCCATACGTTGTCGTCCGGGTTTGTCGTCTAAGAGTCGTACCACCTCACGAAAGAGCGTCCCGGCGTTGGGCCGTCCCGCGCCGAGCAGCGTGGCATCGGCGACTTTGACCGCCGCACCGTGGCGCACCAGATAGTCGGCATTTTCGTCCTGATGCACATACGGGTATGGTACCAGCACTGCCGGCAGCCCCGCCGCCGGTAACTCGGCCAAGGTCGAGGCACCGCTGCGACAAATTGCCAAGTCGGCTGCGCCAAAGGCCGCGCTCATGGCTTGTTCTCCCTGCTCAAGATATGTATACAACTTATAGCGCATTTGCAGGTGAACTGGCAAGTGCTCCGCCGCACTTTGGAGCCGACTCAGGTCGCCTTCGCGGCCACAAACGTGGATAATGGCGCAACATTCGAGCAAATCGGGCAAGAGGGCCGCGATGGCGAGGTTCACACTGCGGGCGCCACGGCTTCCGCCATAGACCAACACCACCGGCAGCGCCGCATCTTCCAGCCCGAAGGCCCGCCGACAACGCGCCCGATCCTGCCCAAACAGCTCGCGGCGCACGGGGTAGCCGGTGACCCGCGCCCGTGGGTGGCCGAGGCGCAACCCCAGGTGGGGCAGGGCGTCCGCGACATTCACCGCTGTCAGCGTGGCGAGGCGTGAGAGCAGCTTGACGGCGAGGCCGGGGACAACATCGGGCAGATAGACCAGCGTCGGCACGCCGCAGGCCCGTGCGGCGAGAAACAGCGGCACACAGACGTAGCCGCCGGTGCCCAGAATCGCCGCCGGGCGCAGCTCGCGGATCAGCCGCACGGCGGCCAGCGTGCCCGCACCCGTGATCGCCGCCCCACGCGCCAGTTGCACGGGGCCGCGCCCACGCAGCGCCGCCGCCGGGAGCGCCCGGAAGGGCAGGCGACTTTCGTTGGCGACGATCCGCTCCTCCATACCGCCAATGCTTCCTACATACACCACCGACCACTGACCACCGAGCACCGATGGAACACTCGCCGCCGCAGTCTGCGGTCTGCGGTCTGCGGTCTGCGCGTCAGCGCCTTCGATAGCTGCGGCCACCGCCAGCGCCGGGTAGACGTGGCCGCCCGTTCCCCCGCCAGACAGCAAGATTGTTGAGGAAGCTGCGCGACGGGCCACGGCGGGGAGGGCCATCGGTAATCTCCTGGGGCTGATGCCGCACCATAAACTTCGAGATGTTGAGCAGGATGCCGACCCCAATCATGCTGGTGTAGAGCGAGGTGCTGCCGTAGGAGAGGAAGGGCAGAGTTAGCCCGGTGAACGGCATCAGCGAGGTGGTGACGGCGATGTTGATCAGTGCCTGAACGACGAGCCAACTGGTGATGCCAACGGCCACCAGGGCGGCGAACGGGTTGGGCGCCCGCCCGGCGATGCGGTAGCCCCGGTACGCAATAATGGCGAAGGCGACCATCACGGCCACGGTGCCCACTAGGCCCAGCTCCTCGCCGACAATCGCGAAGATCGTGTCCGTGTGGGCCTGGGGCAGCCACTGAAATTTCTGGCGCCCCTGGCCGAGACCTTGGCCGAAAATGCCGCCGCTGCCCAGGGCATACAGCGCGTGGGTCGGCTGGAAGCCAAAGGTGCTGTAGTACTTCTCGGGGTCAAGAAAGGCCAGGATGCGGTAGTTGCGTATGCCCATCACGCCGACGAGGAACCAAAAGGCCAGGGCGCCAAGGCCCAACGCCCCGGCGATATGCCAGACATTGGCTCCCGCCGCGAAGTAGACGGTGCCAGCGATTAGCACCAGCACCACCGCCGTGCCCAGGTCGGGCTGAAGCATCACAAGGCCGCAGACGAGGCCCAGCATCACGCTGAACGGGATGAGGCCGTAGGTCACATTCGCCAGCTTTTCGCTGCGCCGCGAGAGCCAATCGGCGAAATAGATGATAATCACCGGCTTGGCGATCTCGGCGGGCTGGACGCTGAAGAGGCCGAAGACCCCGCCTTCGCCCAGGCGAATCCACGAGCGCGAACCGTTCACCTCGGTCAGCGAGGCGGGCAGCACCAGCACCAGGAAGAGCATCAGCAGGCAGCCGCCCATCAGATGCACCGAGTATTTGCGCCAGAGCCGGTAGTCAATCCGCTGGATGACCAGCAGGCTGATGGTGCCGATAATCGCGCCCACGATCTGGCGCAGCAGATAGTAGTACTGGTTCTCGTAGCGGTTAAACGCCTCGACGAAGCTGGCGCTGTAGACCATCACGAGGCCGAAGGCCACCAGTGAGCCGACAGCGGCGAGTAAGATGTAGTCGGGCTTGTTGCTCCGTTCGGGCACGTCCGTTGCTCCTTGGGCGCGGGGTGGCGCTACAGTGATGCCTTGCGGCTTTGCGTCTTCGCGGCGTTGCGCGAGATTGCCTCGGCGTTGCGGGGATTTGCCCCATTACGCGGCACCGGGTAGCAACATGACCAGGGCGGCGAGGATGAGGAAGATGGCGACGGCGGCGATCCAGCCCCATGGTACGTAGCTGCGGGCGACAACTGGCGGATAGAGGTCAGGGTTCACGCTGAGGCGTGGGGCCAGCGCCGCCCCGGCGGCGACCCCGACCACTAGCCCGCCGAGGTGCCCCCAGTTATCAATCACCCCGGCTGACGCAAAGCCGATAATCAGGTTGATCATCGCAATGGTCGCCATGCTCTGCGTCTGGGCGCGCCCAAACTCGCCAAGCGCCTCCCGGCTTAGGTAGAAGAACATCCCCAGGCCACCAATCAGCCCAAAGATCGCGCCGCTGGCCCCCACCGACGGCGCTGGTGAGAAGAGGTACGAGGCGACGCTGCCACCCAGTCCGGCCAGCCCATACAGCGCCAGAAAGCGCCCGGTGCCGTAAATGCGCTCGCTCTCTGGCCCCAGCGCAAAGAGCGCGTAGCCGTTGAAAAAGATGTGCAGCAGGCTCCCGTGCAGCAAGGTGGCGGTAATCAGGCGCCAGTAGTCGCCCCCGGCGATGAGTCCGTTCTCTTTGGCGCCGAGCAGAATCAGCACCCGCAGGTTCGGCTCGAAGAGGCTGCCGCTGAGTAGGCAACTAAGTACATAGATGACGGCGATGCTCCCAAGGATGAGCCAGACCGCCCGTGGGCGTGCGAGCTGTAGCCCCGGCGCGGGCATCTGTGGCGTGGGGATGGGCCGCGCCTCGCCGTAGATTGGCCCGGTGCCAGGTGGCGTAGGGCGCGGCGTGTCGTCGCCCGTGTTCGCACGGCGCGGGCCAAACTCGCCCTCCATGCGCCGCATCGCCCGCTCAAGGTCGTCATGCTCATTTGGTGGCTGCGTCACCGTTGATCTAGCTCCCCGACAAGGCGGCGAAACTGCTCGCCTCGCTCAAACTCGTTGCGAAACATGCCGAAGCTGGCACACCCCGGCGAGAGCAGCACGGTGTCGCCTGACCCAGCCAGGGCGCGGGCTGCCGCAATCGCTTGGGCAAAGTCGCTAAAGGGGCCGCTGATCGTCACAAGCGCCGTCTCGCTCGGTGGCACGCCGCCCGCCGCGATGGCGTCAAGCAGGCGTGGCGTGGCCGAGCCGTCGAGCAGCACCAGGGCTTTGACCCGCCGGGCAATCGCCGCGCCCAGGCTGCGAAAATCGAGCTGTTTGTCGGCGCCACCAGCAATCAGGATGAGCGGCGTCTCAATCGCGGCCAGCGCCGCCAGGGTTGCCGCCGGGTTCGTCGCCGTGGTGTCATTAACATAATACACCGCCTCAAGCTCGCGCACCGGCTCAAGCCGATGCTCGACCCCGGCGAAGCCGCGTACGCCCGCCCGAAGCGCCTCGGCCTCAACGCCGAAGGCCCGCGCCAGCGCCGCCGCCAGCATCGCGTTATAGAGATTGTGCGCCCCCGGCAGCCGCAGGTCGCCACGCACAAACAGCGGCTCGCCCTGAGGTGGCGTGGCCGGCCCAAAGACGCCACGCGCATCGCACCAGAACACGGTGTCGTGGTGTAGCTCGACCCGCGTATCGACCGCCCGCACCACCGGCTGCGGGTAGCGGCTGCGTACCCGCGACCAGTGCGGCCCCGCGCCAACCCAGATTTGCCGCCCGCCAAGCGGTCGCCCCGCATCCCAGAGCGTGCAATACTCGGCGCTGCCATCGTCGGCACCGTTCAGCGCAACCACGCCATCGGGCGCTTGGTGGCGGTAGATCTGGCCCTTGGCCGCCGCGTAGTTTTCCATTGAACCGTGCCAGTTGAGGTGGTCGGACGAGAGGTTGGTGATTAGGCTGTAGCGCGGGCTGAGGCCCACCGCGCCCAGGCGTTCAAGCTGGAAGCTCGACAGCTCAAGCACGACCGGCGTCTGTGCGGTGATGGTGTCCAGCGCCTCAAGCGCCGAGACGCGCAAATTACCAGCGGCGACCGTGTCGGGGTAGCGCTCGCGCAGCATCGCGGCGAGCAGCAGGGCCGTGGTGGTCTTGCCTTTGGTGCCGGTGACGCCGAAAATGGGGCCGGGACAGACGCGAAAGAAGAGCGTCATTTCGGTTTCGACGGGCACCCCGGCGGCGACCGCGTGGGCGAGCCAGGGCGAGTCGGGGCGCACGGCGGGGTTGACTACGACCATCTCGGCGCTGGTGAAATCTTCGACCCGATGTGCGCCAAGCGTGTAGGCGACACTGACGCCACGGGCGGCGGCAGCCGCATCAAGCGCAGCCACCGGGGCAGCCAGCGCCTCGGGGCTGGCTACATCAGTGACCGTCACCTGGGCGCCTTGGCGCAGGAGCCAGCGTGCGACGCCGAGTCCTCCGCCGTGGACGCCCAAGCCCATCACGAGGACACGCTTGCCGCTGAGTTCCATAGTCTCTTTCCGGCCTACTGGCCCGCGTTCTCAACCACCTGGGTGGCGCGCAGTTCGTCGGCCCGTTGGGGCACGTCGGGGGTGGCAAGCATCAGGGCCAGCGAGATGCCCACCATTGCGGCGACCGTGCCGACCAGGACAAAGCGCTGCGTTACCTGCACCTGACTCCAGCCAAGCAGCTCGAAATGGTGGTGCAGCGGGGCCATCTTAAAGATGCGGCGACCCTCGCCAAAGCGCCACTTCGTCCACTTAAAGTAGCCAGTCTGAAGCAGCACCGAGAGCGCCTCGGCGACGAAGATCACGCCGACCACCGGCAGGAGCAGCCACTGTTGCGACTGAAGGGCGACGACGGCCAGCGTGGCGCCCAGGGCCAGCGCCCCCAGGTCGCCCATAAAGACCTGCGCCGGGTGCGCGTTGTACCAGAGGAAGGCCGCGCACGCGCCAACCAGCGTGAAGCAAAAGGCCATGAGGTTGGTCAGGCGCGGCTCGGCCAGAAACGTCATCACGCCGTAGGCGGCGAAGGCCAGGGTCAAGTTCCAGCCCGCGAGGCTGTCGAGGCCGTCCGTTAGATTGACTGCGTTTGAGATGAAGACAATGATCAGCGTGGCAATGGGGATGAACCAGGGGCCAATGTTGCGCTCGCCGACGAAGGGGATCTGCACCAGACCGTCATGCTCCAGGCCAAACGGCTTGGGCAAATAGAGCGCCAGACTGGCGATACAGGCGACGGCCATCATCAGCCAGAACTTATAGCGCACCGTAAAGCCGTAGGTCTTCGACTGTGAACTGGTGAGGCTCATCCAATCGTCTACGCCGCCAATCACGGCGAAGCTGACCAGCACCGCCAGGGGCAGCAGCATTGACCAGCGGTCAACCAGATTGAAGAGCGCCGTCAGCCCGACCACCGTGCTGACGATCATCACGCCGCCCATCGTGGGCGTGCCCACCTTGGTCAGATGACTTTGCGGGCCGTCAATGCGAATCTGTTTACCGAGCTTATGGCGGCGGGCGAAGCGCACCCACCACGCGCCGACAAACAAGGTCAGCAGAAAGGCGGCGGCGGCGAGCAGGAGCGCACGGGCCATATCCTGCACCAACACCGCACGTAAGACTTCCACACCCTACTCCTGTTCCAAACGCCGTAGTGCGCTGACGATCCGTTCCATTTCCATGCCACGGGAACCCTTAATCAGCGCGTAATCACCTTGTTGGAGGCGTGGTGTGAGTGCGGCGACGGCAGTTTCGCTCGTCGCGCAGATGAGGACTTGGCTGGGGGCCATGCCTGCCGCCAGCGCAGCCTCGGCGATCCAGCGTGCCCGTGGGCCAACCGTGACGAGCGTCTCGACCAGCGCGGCGGCGCGGCGACCCACCTCGCGGTGGGCCTGCTCCTCGATCACGCCAAGCTCAAGCATATCGCCCAGCACGGCGAACTTACGACCGGGCAGATCGGCCAGCACGTCAAGGGCGGCTAAGGTCGAGCTTGGTGCAGCGTTGTAGGTATCGTCAATGATGGTCGCCCCGGTATGTGACTGAACGACCGTCACGCGGGTTTGCGCCTCGGGGTCAGCGAGGCCCGCGCTAATCTCGTGCCAACTCAGCTCAAGCACCAGGCCAGCGCTGATGGCGGCCAGCGCCGTGTAGACGCTATGCCTGCCGATCAGCGGCAGGCGCAGCGGCACGCTGGTACCGGCGTGGTGGGCCTCGAAGGCGATCCCATCAAGGCCAAAGCTCTCGACGGCGGTGGCCCGCAAGTCAGCCCCCGGCGCAAGGCCGTAGGTGAAGACCTTGGCTTGCGTGCGCGTAGCCAGCTCGGCCACGTAGGGGTCATCGGCGTTGAGGATGCACCAGCCAGTGGCGGGCAGCGACTCGGCCAACTCGGCCTTCGCGTTGACAATCGCCTCGATGCTGCCCAGCCGCTCAAGGTGCGATGGGCCAATATTCGTGACGATCCCGACGTGAGGCCGCGCGATACCCGCCAGAAAGCGGATCTCGCCTGGTGCCCACATCCCCAGTTCCACGACAGCGACTTGATGCTCGTGCGTCAGCCGAAGCAGGGTCGTCGGCAGCGTGGCCTCACTATTAAAGCTGCGTTGGCTTTTCAAGGTGCGGTAGCGACGGCCCAACACCGCCGCCGTAAGCTCTTTGGTCGAGGTCTTGCCCACGCTGCCGGTAATCGCAACCACCGTCGGCGTGAGCTGGCCCCGATGGTAGACGGCCAGCCGCTGAATCGCCATGAGCGGGTCGTCCACGGCGATGAGCAGGCACGCCTCGGGCGGCGCCGTCGCCAGCCCCTCGCCAGAGGCCGGGTCAATCAAGGCCCACGGGCGACTGGTGCCGCTCAGCGCCTCGCGGCGGGCCTCGACCGCCGCACGCGAGACGAGCGCCCCTTGGGCGCCGCGTGCGATCACATCGGCTAGAAAATGATGCCCGTCGGTGCGCTCGCCCGCCAGCGCCAGGAAAAGCCCCTCGGGCGCAACTTCCCGCGAGTCGGTCACCACCGCATCGAACCACACGCCCTGCCACTGTGGCGGGAGATGCGGCAACTGGCGGGACCATCGCGGTTGCACACCAGACAGCACTTCGCTTAGTCGAAGCACAATGCCCTCCACGTAGCCCACAGAACGGGGGTATAGCCGGGGGCAATTATAGCACCTCTGCTTTTCGCATCAGCCGCCACCGCGCCGCGCCTAGTGAGACGTAGCTGACGCCTCGGCTTGACCAGGGCTGACCAGGGTTGGGTCGGGGGGAATACGCTCATAGCGCAGCAGTTCGTCCATAACCGCATAGAAGACCGGGATGGCGGTGCTGACGCCCCAAATGTCATCTTTGGGCCGATCAATCTTGACCAGCACGACGTAGTGGGCGTTCTCGGCGGGGGCGAAGCCCAGCACCGAGCCGATGGTGTAGCTCTGGTCATAGCCGCCGCCCGCAAGCGGGATACTCGACGTGCCGGTCTTGGCGCACACCTGGTAGCCGGGGATCAGCCACTGGTCGCGATAATCGCTGGTGCGCGGCCCCCACACCACCGGCGCGTAGTGGTTGGCCGAATTGACGAGCATGCGTCTGACGGTCCAGGCCACGCTTGGCTCAATCGGGTGACCAACCACCGTGGGCGCGGTGTCGGTGCAGCGCTCGCCCTCGCAGCGCCGCTCGACGATGTAGGGCTTCATCCGCACGCCGTTGTTGGCGATAGACGCCGCCGCCGCCACCATCTGGAGCGGCGTGACCGAGATGCCCTGGCCGTAGGCGTTGGTCAGAAAGTTCAGCTCGTTATAGTTTGCGCCGCCCCAGCTATTAACGATGCCCAACTCCTCGCCGCCCAGTTCAACCCCCGTGGGCTGACCGAAGCCGAAGTCGGCGACCGTCTGATAGAACTTCTCGGGGCCGGTCAGTTCATTGAACTGGAGCGCACCGACATTGCTTGAGAAATAGATCACGTGGGCCGGGTCAATCATCCCGTTGCCGCCGCCGTTCCAGTTCGAGAGCGACTGGCCGAAGCGGAAGATCGACCCCGCGTCGTTGACCTGCGTGTCGGCGGTGAACGCGCGGCCCTGCAAGCCCGCCGCGATGGTGATCATCTTGAAGGTGCTGCCCGGCTCGTACAAGCTGCTGACCGCAGGATTACGGCCAAAAACATCCGCCGGGTACGCGTCGTAGTTGTTGGGGTCAAACGGCGGCCACGAGGTCATCCCCCGAATCGCCCCGGTGCGCGGGTCAAGCACAATGATCGAGCCGCCATCGGCGTTATGCTTCTCGACCGCCACCTTCAGCTCGCGCTCGATCACATACTGGACAAGCGGGTCAAGCGTGGTCTGAATGTTGACCCCGTTGCGGGCCGGCACCGTATGCGAGGGCGCAATCGCAATCGGGTTGAGCGCGGCGTCGAACTCGGCCTGAAGTGTGCCGGTGATCCCTTTGAGCTGGCTGTCGAAAAACAGCTCGATGCCGCTGATGCCGCCGTTGGCGTTGACCGCGCCAATCACGTGGGCCGCAAACGCACCCTGCGGATAGACGCGCCGTGGCTCGTAGATTAGGCGCAGCCCAGGCTCGTCAAGCGCCTCGACCTGCTGGGCGACTTTCGGCTCAAGCCAGCGCGCAATCGGCAGCCAGTAGTGGTCGGGGTCAGTGAGCGCCGCCAGCACATCTTGGGGGTTTTTGCCGATCAGGGCCGAGAGCGTGAGGGCCACGCGGGGGGCGCGTTCCTGGTTCACCTGCGCCGGAATGACCCAGAGGCTCTCGCGGTCTACGTCCATCGCCAGCACATTGCCCAGGCGGTCGGTGATCACGCCGCGTGTCGGCTGAAGGGTGATCTCCTTGTCAATCTCCGCAAACGCCTTGGCGCGCAGCTCGTCGTGACGCACCACCTGTAGCTCGCCGAGGCGCACAACCACGCGGGCGACCAGCAGCATACAGAGCAGCAGCACCACATTAATGCGCCAGCGCGCCAGCCGCACGCGGGCGGGCACGGCGGCTGGGGGCGGCGTATCAGGGCCAGTTGAGGTGCGGGTAGCCATTATGGTCAGGTGTTAGGTGCTAGGTGTCAGGTGTCAGGTGTCAGGTGCCAGGTGTTAGGTGTTAGGTGTTAGGTGTTAGGTGCCAGGTGTTAGGTGCCAGGTGTCAGGTGTCAGGAACACAAAGACGCCTTGCGGCTTTGCGGCTTTGCGGCTTTGCGCGAGATCCCCCGGCACAGGGTGGAATGAACCAAGGCTACGGTGCCGGTACCCCCGGCGGGGTCGCAACCGGCGGGGCGACCGTGGGTGCCGGGGCCGGGATTGGCCCTGCGGGAATATCGAGGTAGCGGGCCTGGTCGGGGTGCATCGGGCGCAGGCCAATCTGATCGGCGCGCCGGCGGATACGCTCAAGCGACTGGGCGCGCGCCTGTCGCTCCTGAAGCAACGTACGCTCGCGCAGCAGCGTGACCCGCTGCGCTTCAAGCCGCACGATGGCGTAGCCTCGGGTGGCGACCACGCCGGTCTGGGCCAGGACAATCAGGCTGATCAGGCTGAGGATCAGCACCAGCCCAAACAGGTAGCGGCTGCCGTCAAGGCGCAGATAGTGCGGCAGGGCCAATCTGCGTGCGCGCGCGCCCTCAATCGGCGAGATGCGGGTTGGGGTGTAGCCTGCTGCGCCCTTACTGGCGGCCATCGCTTGCTCCTTTACAGTCGCTCTGCGACTCTCAGCTTCGCGCTACGCGCCCGTGGATTATGGGCCAGTTCATCCGCACTCGCCTCAATGGGCTTCTTGGTGAGAATGCTCAGGCGCGGCGGCTGCTCATTCATACTGCCGCCGTAGCCCGACTCGGCGCGAAAGAAGTGTTTGACGATGCGGTCTTCCAACGAGTGAAAGCTGATCACGGCCAGGCGCCCGCCGCTTCGTAGCAACGCAACCGCCTGGGGCAGCACCTGCTCAAGCTGGTCGAGTTCGCCATTGACGGCGATACGAAGCGCCTGAAAGGTGCGCGTCGCCGGGTGGATGCGGTCGCGTCCGCCGCCACGGGTGGCCCGCGCGACTAGCGCCGCCAGCTCGGCGGTGCCAGTGAACGGCCCGCGTGCGCGCCGCTCGACGATCAGGCGGGCAATCCGGCGCGAGGCGCGCTCTTCGCCATAGCGATAGATCACATCGGCCAGGGCGACCTCAGTAAGATCGTGCAGCAGATCGGCAGCGGTGGGGCCGTGGGTCGGGTCGAGCCGCATATCAAGCGGGCCATCGGCGCTAAAGCTGAAGCCACGGGCTGGCGTGTCGAACTGATGCGACGAGACCCCGAGGTCAAGCAAAATGCCGTCTACCTGTGGAAAGCCGTAGGTCTGGGCAAACGCCGCCATTGCGCCGAAGTGGCCGTGGTGAAGCGTGAAGCTGGGCTGGGGCAGCCCCGCCGCCGTGAGCCGGGCCTGGGCTGCGGCGAGCGCCGCCGGGTCAGCGTCGAGGCCAAGGAGTTTGCCGCCGGGCTGGGCCGCCGCAAGCAGCGCCTGGGCGTGGCCGCCGCCCCCGATGGTTCCATCAATGTAGACCCCGCCGGGTACAGGCGCCAGGGCGTCCAGCACCTCCTGGGGCAACACGCTCTGGTGATAGAACGTAGTCGTCACCTAAATGCCCAAGTCGGCCAACTGCGCGGCAATCGTCACGCCGCTGAGTTCGTCTTGCACCGTGCGCCAGTTCGCGCTAGACCAAAGTTCAAAATAGGTATGCATCCCGGTGATCAGAACCTCCTCGGCAAGGCCCGCGTACTCGCGCAGACCCTGGGGAATGAGCATACGGCCCTGGCGATCCATTTCAACCTCGGCGGCGGGGGCGAAGAGCATACGGCGCAGACTGCGGGCCTGGAGACTAGCGAGCGGGAGGCGATTAACCTTCGCGGAGAGGTCGTCCCACAGTACTCTGGGGAAAGCCTGGAGACACTGCTCGAAGCCACGGGTTAGCACGAAACGCTCGCCCAGCGCCTCGCGGAAGCGGGCCGGGATCGCCACGCGCCCCTTGGCATCAATGGTGTGTGCGAATTCACCAAGAAACACAGACCACCCTGGTGACAGACAGATACCGGCGAACGTCTGTTCATTTACCCCACTTTACCCCACTTTACCCCACAGATTGCCCTATTATATACCACGTACAGCCCCCATTTCAAGCGTATCTCAGCGCTTTCCCCCAGATCTGGCGCTAAAACCCGTCTGTCAATGGGGCAAAACCTCCGACTCAAGGTCGCAAACCCAACGTACGCACATCGTATTGGTCACGAATGAGGTGTGAATCGGGGGAAGGTGCGTGTATAGGCGAGAGGCATCAGGTAGAGTACAATGGGGCGACCCGAGAGGAGCAGGCTAGAGGAACACGGATGAGCGAGGAGCGAAACGAGTCGGGGCTGAGCCATCTCGACAGCGCGGGGCACGCCCACATGGTTGATGTAGGCGCGAAGGCGACGACGCAGCGCGAGGCAATTGCGTGCGGGGTCGTGACGATGCGGCCCGAGACGCTGGATCTGATCCTTGGCGGTGGTACGGCGAAGGGTGATGTGCTGGCGGTGGCGCGGGTGGCGGGGATTATGGCGGCCAAGCGCACCCCCGAGCTCATTCCGCTCTGCCATACGCTGTTGCTGACCCATGTGAGTATTGAGATCGCCCCTGATCGCCAGGCGAACGCCCTGCGGATCGAAGCGACCGTACGCACGACAGGCCAGACGGGGGTCGAGATGGAGGCGCTGACGGCGGTCAGTGTGGCAGCGCTAACCATCTATGATATGTGTAAGGCGGTGGATCGGGCGATGCGGATCGGCGATATTCGCCTCGTCGAGAAGCGGGGTGGGCGGAGTGGTGCATATGTGCTGTCATAGGGCTTGACAGCGAACAACTGTTCGTATATAATCAAGCCTAGCAGCCAATCACGCCCCCCGCGAGGCACCTATGATGCAACCGTGGCACGCCGTCGGCACGCCCCTTACGCGCTGGCTCGGGCGGCTCCGCCGCACCTTGGGTGAGCCTATCGAGCTGAGCGCCCAGCGCTACGGCTTTCTCCCGGCCCGTTTTCACCATCGGGGCACGCTCCACCGGATCGCCCGCATCGAGCGTATCTGGGAGGAGCGTGGGCGCGGCACGCAGGCCGACCGGCGCTACTTTGCGGTCAGTTGCGCTGACGCACGGCGCTGCACCCTGGTTCAGGAGCTTCATGCCGGCACGTGGCATATCGTATCTTGAGACAAGGTTTCAGGGGCCAGGTTTCAGGTTTTAGACCGAACGCATCAGCAAGCCCTGCGCGTGTCCAAACTGTAAAGCATCCACGAACCTTCTCTAAGAGAGGAAGAGGTTATGCTGGCGAAGAGTCCGCCGTTTCTGATGTGGTATGACGACAATCCCAAGCTCAGTATTGACAAGAAGATCGCGGACGCCATCGCGGCCTATAGCGACCGCTTCAGCGGCGTGAAGCCCACCCTCGTCCTGGTCAACGAAGCCGAGATCACCGAGTTCACCGGCGTCCAGGTGCGCGGTGTCGCCACGGTGTGTCGCCACACCTACTGGGTTGGTCAAGCGGATCGCCCAGGCGTCCCCGCCGTCACGCTCGACCTTGCCCCGACCCCAAGCAAGGCCGCACCGCCCGCCCCACGGCGCAAGACAAAATGAGCGTCAGCGGTTGTGACGCTTGCGCCGACGCCCGCCCGGTGGCGGAAGCCACGGGCTACGGGCGGTGAAGGCCGCCTGCGCGGCCTGGATAGCCTGCGAAGGCAGGCTTCGTCACCCAAGCGCCGGGGGCTTCAGCCCCCCGGCTGCACGCGATCACTTGTTCAGCAGATCGATCCCGTAGAGCGCGTAGGGGTTTTGGGGGTTCAGGGCGAGGACATTTTGCAGCGCCGTGCGCTGGTCTTCGGGGTCATCGACCGCACCGCTGAGCCAGAGCCACGCCTCTTCAATGTCCTCGTTCGCCTCGACGACCTGCATCAGCAACTCTAGCGCACGTGCTTTCTGCCCTTGAGTCAGGGCCACCGCCCCATCGTACAGCCACTCGGCAAGTTGCGGATCCATCATTCGCCTCCTCTGATGCGCGCCTAGTATACGTCGGCGGAAATGCGCGGCAGATTTGTTACCACGAAGTTCACGAAGTTCACGAAGGCCGAACTGCGTGTTGCTACGCTCCGTGCCTGACGAGAATCACCGCGCAACCCTACAGGAACTTCCAAAAAGCTGTCCTCGTTATGCGCCGCGCTGCACCTGCACCATTTGAGCCAGGATACTGACGGCGATCTCTTCGGCGCTCTTCGCGCCGATGGGCAGACCAATTGGCCCCTTGATGCGGGCCAGGGTCGCCGCGTCAAAGCCCTCGGCGCTCAGCCGCTCAAGGCGCTTGGCATGGGTTTTCGGGCTGCCCAACGCGCCGATGTAGCGGGCCGACGAGCGTAAGGCCACCCGCAGGGCCGGGTCATCGAGCTTCGGGTCGTGAGTCAGGACAGCCACACAGCTACGGACATCCAGCCGCCCCGCCAAGGCTTCGTCGGGCCAAGCCACCACCAGTTCGTCCACATGGGCGAACCGCGCCGCGCTGGCAAAGGCGGGTCGGGCATCCACCACCACGGTGCGAAAGCCCACGATCTTCGCCAGCGCCGCCAGGGCCACCGCGATATGCACCCCGCCGACCATAAACAGCACCGGCGGCGGCACAAAGCTCTCGATAAAGATGGACACGCCCAGTTCGGCATCGTCAATCACCCGGCTTTCGCCACGGGCAAGCAGCGGCAGCGCCGTGAGCCGCACGCGCGCCTCCAGGGCCGGGTCGCCGAGTGTGCCCTCGGTGTGACCGTCGGGCCAGATCAGCAGCTTGGCACCGAGAGGCCCAGGGCCAGCAATAAGGGTCGCCGCTGCCACTGGTCTGCCGGCCACCAGCGCCTCGCGCAAGCTTGGGTAAAGGTTGCTCACCGCAGCGGCTCCACAAAGACCTCGATTTTGCCACCACAGGCGAGACCAACCTCCCAGGCGGTCTCGTCGGCGACCCCGAAGCTGAGCAGGCGCGCCTGACCGCTCGCCAGCACTTCCTGGCAGGCCGTGAAGACGGCACCCTCGACGCAGCCGCCGCTGACGGAGCCAGCCATGCCGCCGCCCGAGGCGACGAGCATTTTGGCCCCGACTTGGCGCGGCGACGAGCCCATCGTTCGCACGACCGTCGCCACGGCGACTTGCTCGCCATGCGCCAGCCAGGCGTCAATCTGCTGAAGATACTCAATCATGGTTGCGCTCCAGACTTCTGGTCGTTGGGCTGCAGCACCTCGCGTGAGCGCCCGCCCTCGGCGGGGCCGACAACGCCCTGCTGCTCAAGCAGATCAATCAGTTGGGCGGCCTTGCTGTAGCCGATGCGTAGCCGTCGCTGAAGCAGCGAGGCGGAGGCGCGCTGGTGCTGTTTCACCAGATCGATGGCCTGGGGAAGCAGCGCATCTTGCTCGGTGACGCTGAGGAACTCGGCGGGTGGCCGGAAGGTTTCGTCGGCGGGGGCGAGTGGCGGCGACGGCTCAGCGCTGGCGGTCGCGACGGGGCGCGGGCCGGGCAGCGCCCCGCTAAAGGGCGGGCCGTTCATGCCCAGTGAGCCGCCCGCGCCGAGTCGGCCCTTGTCCCCCTGTCCCTTTGTCCCCATATCCCCCGTCGGCTCAGGCGGCACAGCTTTGCGCCAAAACTCGACGATCTTCTCGACTTCGCGGTCGGAGACGTAGGTGCCCTGGATGCGAACGAGCTTGGCTGAGTCGGCGGCCATGTAGAGCATGTCGCCGCGCCCGAGCAACTGGTCGGCGCCGGGGACATCGAGGATGACGCGGCTGTCAACCTGCGAGGTGACGGCGAAGGCGATGCGCGAGGGGAAGTTGGCTTTGATGAGGCCGGTGATCACATCAACCGAGGGGCGCTGGGTGGCAAGGATGAGGTGGATGCCCGTGGCCCGCGCCATCTGGGCGAGGCGGCAGATGTAGGTCTCGATTTCGTCGGGGGCCATCATCATCAGGTCGGCCAGCTCGTCAATGATGATCAGAATGTAGGGCATCGGCTCCAGCTCGGAGCGCTTGCGGGCCAGTTGCTTGTAGCTGTCGAGGTTCCGCACGCCGTGGCGGGCGAAGATCTTGTAGCGGCGCTCCATCTCGCGGGTGGCCCATTTGAGCGTCGGCACGACCCGCTCAAGCTCGGTGACCACCGGCGAGAGCAGGTGCGGGATGTGGTTGTAGACGATCATCTCGACCATTTTGGGGTCAACCAAAATCAGCTTCAGCTCGTCGGGGGTGTGGCGCAGCAGCAGGCCGCAAAGAAAGGTGTTGATTGCGACCGACTTGCCTGAGCCGGTCGAGCCAGCCACAAGCAGGTGGGGCATTTTGGTCATATCGGCGATAATCGGCGTGCCGCTGACATCCTTGCCCAGGGGCAGCTTGAGCTTCCCCCGGCTCAGCTCGAACGCCTCGCAGTCCAGCACTTCGCGCAGCCCGACGACCGAGATGGAC
>CAIWXH010000710.1 GCA_903916565.1 uncultured Oscillochloris sp.
GATGACCCCGAGCGTATGGATGAGGCATTGCAGACGCTCATTCCAGACAGCCCGCGCAAAGCCTATGACATGATCAAGGTGATCGAGGGCGTGGTGGACGATGGGTTTTTCTTCGAGGTGCAAGCCTACTGGGCGCGCAATCTGGTGATTGGCTTCGCCCGCCTAGACGGCCATGTGATCGGTATCGTCGCCAACCAGCCCATGCAGATGGCCGGTACGCTCGACATTGACAGTTCGGTTAAGGGTGCCCGTTTCGTGCGCTTCTGCGACGCCTTTAACATTCCCCTGGTGACCTTTGTGGATGTGCCGGGGTTCATGCCGGGCATTCAGCAGGAGTACGGCGGGATCATTCGTCACGGGGCCAAGCTGCTCTACGCCTACTGCGAGGCCACGGTGCCGAAGCTGACGGTGATCACGCGCAAGGCGTACGGTGGTGCCTACGATGTGATGGCCTCCAAGCACATTCGCGCCGACTTCAACTTTGCCTGGCCGACCTCGGAAATCGCGGTGATGGGCGTGGACGCCGCCGTGCGGATCATCTTTCGTAAAGAGCTGAGCGAGGCGAGTGATCCGCAGCAGCGGCTAGGCGAGCTGGTCGAGGATTATCAGGGCCGCTTCGCCAACCCCTACGTTGCCGCCGAACGTGGCTACATCGACGCGGTGATCGAGCCGAAAGAGACGCGCCCGGCCCTGATTAAGGCGCTGAAGCTCGCTCGCACTAAGCGCCAGAGCATGCCTGCCCGTAAGCACGGGAATATTCCACTGTAAGACAAGGTGTCAGGTGTCAGGTGCAAGGCCGAACACATCGCGCAAGTATGGGTGGTGGCGAACCGGCCCTATTGCATCGCTAGCGCGCCCTATGCTATGATTGGTTATGGAATACGTGAGCGGGAAGCTATGATTTTCCCCCTCACTGGACACCGGCAGCTAGACGAACAAGGGCGGTGCGTGGCGTGCGATGTGATCACCTTGCAGCTCAGGTACCAATGGAATGAGCGACGAGACACCCCAGCATGATCCATTGGAGAAGGTAATCGAGCTGCGCCTGCCGAGCAAGCTCGGCTACGAGCGCGTAGCTATGGACACCGCCTCTTCGCTGGCCCGTCGTATGGGTTTTGCCGCCGACCGAATCGAGTCGCTCAAGACTGCGATCAGCGAGGCGGTCACCAATGCGATGGAACACGGTAATCAGCAGGACGCCGCAATGAAAGTGGTGGTGCTGCTGACGGCCCGTGAGGACGAACTGATTGTGAGTGTGGCCGACCAGGGGCGTAAGCCGCTTGACCAGGATTGCACGACGGGCAGCCCGAAGATCGAGGATGCGTTGGAGCGCGACGATAAGGGCGGCTGGGGGATCTGGCTGATCCGCGAGTTGATGGATGAGGTTGAGTTTACGACTGCGCCCAGTGGTGGTAACCAGGTGCGTATGGTCATTCATCTCGAACAATGAGTTCGCCAGCCTACATCCAGACCGGTATGGAGCTTTCCCTGCCTAGTGAACTGGGCTTCGAGGTGATTGCCCGCGATGCAGTTGCAGCCTTCGCCCGTCGCCTTTGTCTGCCTGCGGATCAGATCGAGGACTTGAAGACGGCGCTGAGCGAGGCTTGCATTAATGCAATTGAACATGGCAACTCGCTTAATCCAGATCTACGGGTGCAGATCTACTGTCGCTTTGAGGGCGAGCGTCTAATTGTCGAAGTGATCGACGAGGGTGTGAGTCCGGTTGCGCCAAAGAACGCACCCCTGAATGTGGTTGACAAGATTGCGGGCCTTGGCTCGCTGCGGGGTATGGGCCTGATGCTGATTAGTCAACTCTGCGATGAGGCGGGTTTCGTCGCAGGAAAAGACGGCGGCAATTGTTTTCGCTTTACCGTCAGCCGCCGACACGCCAACGGCGTTGGCTATTAAGGTGTCGGCTTCGAACCGGCACCATTTACCTGAAGAACTGACTTTGCTGTCGTTACGCCGACGGCTGTCGCTATCGCTGGAGGAGCTATGATGCTGGAAGACGAGTTGACGGTGAGTACCCGTGAGCGGGATGGCGTGGCAATTATCGATCTCGTTGGTGATGTGACAACCTTCGCCGAGGAAAAGATCAACACGGCCTACCGCGAGGTGACGAACAACGGTGCCCGGTTTGTGCTGCTCAACTTTCGTCAGAACGACTACATCAACAGCGCGGGGATCGCTATTCTGATCGGGATTGTCACTGAGGTCAACCGAAATAGTCAGCGACTCGCCGTCAGCGGCCTCTCGCAGCACTTCCAGAAGATCTTCCGCATGGTTGGTCTGGCCCAGTACGCCGAAATTTATCAGGACGAGGAGGAGGCCATCGTGGGCTTCAAGCGCGTCGCCTAAAGACTAGGTTTCAGGTGCCGGGTGTCAGGTTTCAGGTTGCGCGCAGCAGAAAGTTCTGGGTCTGCCACAACTGGAATGTATCCGCGATGAATGCGTAAGCGCGCCTGCGGGGCGCGCTTACGCATTGATCGCCGCCGCCAACTCTGCGGGTGTGACAACGGCGTTGCCGTAGCGGCGTACCACGAGCGCCGCCGCCGCGTTTGCCAGACGCGCCGCCTCGACCGGGCTGGCTCCGGCGGTCAGGGCCATGGTCGTCACCGCCACAAAGGTGTCGCCCGCGCCGGTCGTATCGTAGACCTCGCTCACGCGGGCCGCTGGCAGATGCATGTAGGGCGTCCCCTCGCCCACAAGCGATAGCCCGCCCGGCCCCCGCGTGACCATCACCAGCCGCGCCTCAAGCTCGGCGCGTAGTCGCCCCAGCCCCGCCACGAAGTCCGCCTCGTCGCGCAGGGGCGTGCCCAAGGCCGCCTCGGCCTCGCGGTCGTTGCAGCGAAAAAGGTCGGCACCGGTGTAGTAGTGCGAGTTGCCCTGGGCGTCCACACAGAAGCGGGCACCGTGGGCCTGGCACAACTCGCGCACGGTGGCAACCACCGCCGGGGTCAGCAGCCCGAGCTGGTAGTCGGAGCAGATCACGGCGTCGTGGTGCGGAATCTGGGCGCTTAGGGTGGCGATGATGCCAGCTTCCTCGGCGGGGCTGAGCGGCGTGCGGTCGAGCCGGTCGAGGCGGGCGATCTGTTGGGCCAGCCGAGGCGCTTCGTCGGCGAGGATGCGGGTCTTGCGCGTGGTGGGCCGCTGGGGGCTAACCACAAGACCCTGGTCGGCGATGTTCGCCTTGTGCAGCAGACCCCTGAGTTGTTCGCCCTCGGGGTCGGCGCCCACGACGCCCACCTGGGTGGCAAGGCCGCCTAAGGC
>CAIWXH010000711.1 GCA_903916565.1 uncultured Oscillochloris sp.
CCCCCGGCGATCTCGTTGAAAGGACGGGTGGGTGACGTCAGTCGCCCGCCGGGGGAGCCGATAAACCGCATTGTACTGCGGTAAAAAAGATGTGGGTAAAGATATGCCCTGAGCGGGAGAGGGGGAGTTGGATGCGTCCTGCTGCGGAATCTCCCCTCGTAAGACCTGCGCCTATGAGCCCTGCCCCCTACCGCCACAGGAAGGGAAGGTACGTCATCCACGGGCTTGCCGTGCTGACTCCCACTGTCTCGCTGGCGCTGTTCCCCGCCGCGTCCTGCGCCGTGATGATCGCCGTCACGCGGGTGCTGCTGCCGCTGCCGAGGGGCACCACCGCGCTGTAGATCCCCTGGCTCAGCACCAGATCCACCGTGTTCCAGGTCGTCCCGTCCAGCGTGTAGGCGGCGCGCAGGGTCGGAGCCTGTGTCCCCTCCAGGTCGCTGGCCTGCGTGCGGATCTGCAGACTGCTCCCGCCCTCCACCGTCACCGTCGGCCCCACCAGCACCGGCAGCAATGTGTCTGCCAGCGTCGTCGCATCCACCACGTTCGGATCCACATGCGTGATCTCCAGCACCAGTTGGCGGTAGCGCCGCAGCGTCCCCGTCACCGCGCTGGTCGCCCGGAACTGGGCCGGGTTCACCAACAGCGTGTCGCTGGCTTGATCCACCGTCCCCATCCGCGTCACCGTGCGCTGCACGATGAAAACGGGTTCAGCGGCACCCACTCGTCCGTCACCGGCAGCGACGGCTCGCCCCCAGCGCCCACCGATGTCATCGTGGTCACGTGCGGATTGAACCCGGTCAGGACGTCCCGCGTCTGGGCCTGACGCACCTGCACCGACCACGCCTGCGCCCGCTGCGGCCCGGTCGGCGGCTGCACCGTGATGTCGTAACTCAGCGTGGGCAACACCGCCTTCCCCACCGCGATAGCCGCTCGCTGTAGGCGATCAGCGCGTCGTCGCCGTAGCCGTAGCCAGTGTTGCCGATCCAGTTCCCGCCGTGCTTCAGCACCATGCACGGGAAATCCGCCTGGAGGGCCGGGCCGGTAAAGGCACTGTCGGGCGCGTTCAGGCCCGAGTGACAGCCCACCGAGTAGATCAGGGTCGGCCCGCCGTCGATCTTGAAAAAGGCCGCCGCATCACTGGCCGGAGCCACCGTGCGCAGGCTGTCAATCGCAAACGTGCCGCTGATCGGGTTGGCTGGCTCTGCGTCATAGTGCGAGAAATGGCTGTTGATCGACATCAGGTGGTAGCGCACGTGCGGGCCGCTGTAACCATCGCTGAGCGGCCACGGGCCGCTGAACCAGGCGTCAATCAGATCGTTCTTGGACCACGCATCGCTGTTGAGTACGGGCAGGGACGGACTCTGGCCCAGGGTGCCGCCCGGCGCAAAGCCGAATCCGGTCAGCCGGTCGGCCACGGCGGTAGCCTGGTCACTGAGAAAGTCGTAGCCGCCGCCGCGTTCGCGCCGCTGGTCTGGTCGGCGGCAATAACGTATTTCCCCGTGGCGACATCACCGGCCTGGGGCGTGGACGGGGTGACGGACAGACCCACGGCGAGATCGGCATAGCATCGCCTCGTCGCATCCTCGCCTCATCACCACACTGTAAAGCTGAAACCTGGCACCTGAAACCTTGTCCTCAATGGCATGTTTCAAACCAGCGTGACAATTCAGCGACGAAACGATGACGCGGTGAGGCGCTCCGTATCGCCTCATCGCCTCATCGCCTCATCGCTGAATTGTCACGCTGAATGTGCCCATTTTGAAACATGCCAATTGAGCGCGTCCGCCACGCGCCACATGTGGCCGGG
>CAIWXH010000712.1 GCA_903916565.1 uncultured Oscillochloris sp.
CCCGACCGCGTGCGCCTCACCGATTCGGTCGAGACGGCCCTGAAGCTCGCCGGGGGCCAGTTGCTCGTCCAGGTGGTCGGCGGCACCGCCCTGAGCTTCGCCACCCAGTACGCCTGCCCCGTCCACGGCCCCGTTAGCCTGGGCAGCCTGGAGCCACGGGACTTTTCGTTTAACAGCCCCCACGGTGCGTGTCCCGCCTGCGGTGGCCTCGGCACCGTGCCCGCGTTTGACCCGGCCCTCGTCATGCCTGACCACGCTAAGTCGCTTGCTGAAGGTGCCGTGCTGCCGTGGAGTGAGGGCGCTAAAGCGAGTCGGCACCACTACGACGATCTGCTCACTTCGCTCGCCGAGCATCTGGGCTTCACGCTCACCACGCCGGTGTACGACCTTGCCCCCACAGTTGTGAACGCGCTGCTTTACGGCACCACGGACACGCTCACGCTGCGCTACCACGTCGGCGGCAAAGCGCGTACAGTGCAGGCCGCCTTCGAGGGTGTCATCCCCAGCCTGAAGCGCCGCCTCGCCGAGACGCAGGACGAGGCCGAGCGCGAGGCGTTGGGCGCGTATACGACGCCGCGCACCTGCACGGCCTGTGGCGGCGCTCGCTTGCGCCCCGAAGTGCGCGCCGTCACCATCGTTGGGCGCACCATCGCCGAGATCGCCCAGTTGACGCTTGCCGAGGCGCTGGCGTGGGCCACTGATCTTCTTGACACGGGGACACGGGGACACGGGGACACGGGGACACGGGGACACGGGGACACGGGGATGAGGAACGCAATCCCCCACGCCCCCAATCCCCCTGTCCCCTTGTCTCCCACGCCCCCCGTCCCCCCGTCCGACCTTGCGCCCAGAGAAAGATTGATCGCCAACCCGATCCTCAAAGAGCTTAGATCGCGTTTGAGCTTCTTGAAAGACCTCGGCCTCGCCTACCTCACGCTTGACCGCGCTGCCACCACGCTTAGCGGCGGCGAAGCGCAGCGCATTCGGCTGGCGACCCAAGTTGGCGCCGGTCTCTCGGGTGTGCTTTATGTTCTGGATGAGCCGAGCATCGGCCTGCACCCCCGCGACCACGGGCGCTTGCTAGAGACGCTGGTGCGCCTGCGCGATTTGGGCAACAGCGTGCTGGTCGTCGAGCATGACGAAGAGACGATTCGCTGCGCCGACTGGATCGTTGACATTGGCCCCGGCGCTGGTGCCGACGGCGGCGAGTTGCTTGCCAGCGGCCCCTTGGCAACCATTATCGCCGCGCCGCGCTCACTCACGGGCCAGTACCTCAGTGGGCAGCGGCGCATCGCCGTGCCCCGCGAGCGCCGCCGGGGCAACGGCAAGCGCCTGGAACTGCGTGGCTGTCGCGAGCACAATCTTCAGGGCGTTGATGTGCAGATTCCGCTCGGCACCTTCGTCTGCGTCACCGGCGTCAGCGGCAGCGGCAAGAGCAGCCTGGTGACGGATACGCTCTACCCGCGCTTGGCCCAGTTGCTCCACGGTGCCCGCGAGCGCGCCGGGGCGCACGAGGCGCTCTCTGGTGTTGAGCATCTCGACAAGCTTATTGCGCTTGACCAGGGGCCAATCGGGCGCACGCTGCGCTCAAATCCCGCCACCTACACGAAGGTCTTTGACCCCATCCGTAATCTTTTTGCCGCCACCAACGAGGCGCAGGCCCGTGGCTACGATGCGGCGCGCTTCAGCTTCAATGTGAAGGGCGGGCGCTGCGAGGCGTGTCGCGGCGAGGGTCTGATCCGCGTCGAGATGCAGTTCCTGGCCGATCTCTTTGTGCCCTGCGAGGTCTGCGGCGGCACGCGCTACAATCGCGAGACGCTCGACATTCGCTACCGCGACCACACCATCGCCGAAGTGCTGGCGCTCACCGTTGCGGAGGCGCGTCGTTTCTTTGAGCGTGTCCCCGCGATCAACGAGCGCCTTCAGACGCTGGTTGACGTTGGCCTGGGCTACATCAAGCTTGGTCAGCCCGCCAACACGCTCTCCGGCGGCGAGGCCCAGCGCATTAAGCTGGCCGCCGAGCTGGCGCGACGAGCGACCGGGCGCACGCTCTACCTGCTCGACGAGCCAACCACCGGCCTGCACTTCGCCGACATCGAGCGCCTGCTAAGTGTGCTGCAACGTCTGGTGGAAACCGGCAACACCGTCCTGGTAATCGAGCATCATCTCGACGTGATCAAGTGCGCCGACTGGGTGATCGACCTTGGCCCCGAGGGCGGCAGCGGCGGCGGGCAGCTTGTCGGCATGGGCACCCCCGAGCAGATCGCCGCGCTGCCCGCGTCGGCTACGGGTGCGTATCTGAAGGGGAAATTGGTGTAGCGACGCAACATCTTGCGTCGCTACGTGTGTTCTTACGCGATCCCGCATCGGCCTATGCCCCTCACCCCCGGCCCCTCTCCCTCACGGGGAGAGGGGAGATTCCGCAACAAGATACGTCCGGCTCCCCCTCTCCCGCTCAGGGAGAGGGGGCAGGGGGGTGAGGGCTGGCCGGTGGCAGTCCGTATTTGAAGGATTGTGATGCGATGACCGCCTCCCAGTTGCCCCTTGCGCTGGCCCAGCGCCACGCCAATCGTCAGCTCTTCGCCGAGCATTATCTTGATGTGACGCTGCCGCTCGATCCGGCGTGGCTGGCGCTCTATGACGAGGCCGCGCCGCTCTTGGCCCAGGTGCGTGCGCTCTTCGCCGCCTTCGTCCCTTCGCCCAACGAGGCCCAGACGGAGCGCGAGCTTGTGCGCCCCGTGCTGGAGGCGTTGGGCCATACCTTTGAGGTGCAGGCGGCGCTGCGTAGCCCCAAGGGCACCAAGCAGCCCGATTATGTTTTCTACCCCGATGCTGCGGCCCTCGCCACCAATAAGGGCAAAATCCTGAGCGACGCCGACCTTACGCACGCGCTGGCAATTGGCGATGCGAAGGCGTGGGAGCGTAAGCTGGATGTTTCGGGCACCGACGAGGGCGACGAGATCAACCGGGTGCCCGCCGACCAAATCGCTTTTTATATGCGCCATAGCGGTGTGCGCTGGGGCATCCTGACCAATGGTCGCCGCTGGCGGCTTTATCACCAGGATACCGTCGAGAAGCAGGATCGCTTCTACGAGGTTGATCTGAAAGACCTGGCCGACGCCAACGACCTCGGCGCGTTCCTCTATTTCTACGCTTTCTTTCGCCGCGATGCCTTTGCGCCCGCCGTCGGTGAGGCGCTTACCCTCGACGGGATGCTGCGCGAGAGCGTTGATTACGCCCGTGGGGTGAGCGCTAGTCTCAAGGCGCAGGTCTTCGACGCGCTGCGCTATCTCGCCCAGGGGTTTCTCGACTACCCGCGCAATCAGCTTGCGCCCACGCCCGAGACGCTGCGCCGCATCTATAGCAACAGCCTGACGACGCTCTACCGGCTGCTTTTTATCATGTACGCCGAGGCGCGTGAGCTGCTGCCCTTTCGTGAGAGCGTTGGCTACCGCGAACAATACAGCCTCTACACCGTCGTGCGCGACACGACGCGGCAGCTCGACAGTGGCTTGACCTTCCTGGTGAACACGGGGCAGGTTTGGTGTCGCCTGCGCGACCTGTTTGGCCTGATTGATCAGGGCAGCCCGCCGCTCAAGGTCGCCACGTTCAACGGCGGGCTGTTCGATCCACAGAAGCACCCGTTTCTGGAGCAGTACACCATTGGCGATGCCCAGCTTCAGCGCGCCCTCGATCTGCTGGCCCGCATCGTCAACCCGCAGACGGGCCTGCGCGAGTTTATTGACTACCGCGACTTGGTCGAGCGTCACCTGGGCACGATTTACGAGGGTCTGCTGGAGTATCATCTGGCGCCGCTTGAGCCAAGCGCCGACGGCTTCAGCATCGATCTCTTCAACGACAAGGGCGAGCGCCACCGCACCGGCAGCTACTACACCCCCGATTTCGTCGTCCAGTACATCGTCGCGCAGACGCTGCGCCCCGTGCTTGAGGCCGCCGTCGCCAATAAGCCAACCGACGCCGAGCGCATCGCGGCGGTGCTTGCGGTGAACTGTCTCGACCCGGCGATGGGTTCGGGGCACTTCCCCGTGGCGGCGATGGAGTACATCGCCCGCTATCTGGTTGACCTGGGTGTGTCGCCGCCCGCCGAGTCTGCCGATGAGGCCGACTTGGCCTATTGGAAGCGCCGCGTCGCGCAGAACTGTATCTACGGCGTAGACCTTAATCCGCTCGCCGTAGACCTCGCCAAGCTCTCGCTGTGGCTCGCCACCGCCGCCAAAGGGCGCCCGCTCTCGTTCCTTGACCATCACCTGCGCTGCGGGAATGCGCTGGTTGGGGCCAGTGCGCTCGATGTCGCCGCGAACGGCCTGCCCTCCGCCCGCGCAGGGAAAGGGGGCCGAGGGGGGCGTGCCAAAGACGCCGCTGCGACGGGCCAGCTCTCGCTGCTCGATGATGCGGCTTTCGCCGGCGCGATGATGAGCGCCGTGGGCAGCATGTGGACGATTGAGGGCAGCGCTGGCCGCACCGTCGCCGAGGTCAAGAGCCAAGAGCAGTTGTACGAGACGGTGCGCCGCGACCTTACGGAGCGTTTTGCGGTGCAGGCCAACCTGAAGACCGCCGCTGGCTTTGGTCAGGCGCCGGAGCGCAGCCTCTGGCAAGCCCTGACGACATACACACTGAAGGCTGACGCCCCCGGCGCCTTCGCGATGCCCGCCTACGCGGGGCTGCTGCGCCAGATGCGCGCCCTGGCGACTGACCAGCACTTCTTCCACTGGGATCTGGAGTTCCCCGAGGTCTTTTTCGACCGCTTTGGTCGCCCACTCGCTGAACAGGCGGGCTTCGATGTGGTCTTCGGCAACCCGCCCTACGTGCGCCAAGAGCAACTTGGCCCGCTCAAGACCTATTTTCAGGCCGCGTACGCCGAGACGTACAGCGGCACCGCCGATCTGTTCGTCTACTTCTTTCACCAGGGCGTGAAATTGCTGCGCGAAGGCGGCAAACTGGGCTTTATCGCCAGCAACTCGTGGCTGCGGGCCAACTATGCGACGCCCCTCCGCACCTTTCTGCGCGATCAGGTGACGGTCGAGCAACTGATTGACTTGGGCGACAATCGGGTCTTCGCCGATGCGCCTGATCTCTACCCGGCCATTCCACTTGTGCGTAAGGTGACACCGCCCGCCGACCACACCGCCCAGGTCGCAACCTTCAGCCGGGGCGAAGGTGTGAAGGAGTTTGAGCTTCAAGTCGCCGCGAAGCTCACGCCCGTGAGCATCCACGACCAACAGGATGGCGGCTGGCAGCTTGGGACCGCCACTGAACGGCAAGTGCTTGCGAAGCTGATGGCAAGTGGGAAACCGCTTGGTGCTGTGGTTGGCGGGAAGCTGTATCGTGGCATTCTTACTGGCCTCAACGAGGCGTTCATCATTGACCAAGCCGCCCGCGACCTGATGGTGCAGGCCGACCCTGGCTGTGCCAGCGTGCTCAAACCGCTCTTGCGCGGCGAAGACCTGCGCCCGTGGTATCAGGAAGCTGAAGGGCGCTGGCTCATCCTCTTCCCCAATCGCTGGACAGCGCAGACGTTTGGCGCAGGGCTGGATGAAGCGACCGCATGGACAAAACTGCGCGAACGTCACCCGCTGCTTGCGGCCCACCTCGAACCATTCGCCGCCGCCGGGCAGGCCCGTGGCGACAAAGGCCAGTACTGGTGGGAGTTGCGCGCCTGCGATTACTATGCCGCGTTTGACCAGCCCAAGATCTTCTGGCCGGACATCAGTAAATTCCCCCGGTTCTCGTGGGACAACGACCACCTGTATTTGGGGAACACCGGCTATTTCATCGTCACCGCTCAGCCGTGGCTGCTTGGGTATCTCGCGTCACGCTGCGCCTGGTTCCTCATTGCCCAGACCGCCATCAGTCTCGGCGAACGGGCCGGGGGGCTGCGCTACCGCCTGATTGACCAATACATGCGCCCATTGCCCATCCCCGACGCCCCCGAGGCTGAGCGCGAGGCGCTTGGCGCCTTGGCGTTGCAGATCACCGACGCGGCCAAGGCGCGCTATCAGCTCCACCAACGCACGCGCCACCGCATCATCAGCGATTTGGGCAGCCCTGGCGGCAAGCTCAACCAGAAACTCACGGCGTGGTGGGCGCTCGACTTTCCCGCCTTTCGCGCCGAAGTGCAAAAGCGCTTCAAGCGCGACATCGCGCTGAACGAGCGTGACGACTGGGAGGCGTGGCTTGGCATGCAGCGGGCGCACCATCGCCAACACACCGCCGCGATCAGCGCTGGCGAGACGGCGCTGAATGCGCGGGTCTATGCGCTCTTTGAGCTGAGCGCCGACGAGATTGCGCTGATTGAGGCGAGTACAAAGTACGAGTATGGGGAAGTGTGAGGGGGGCGTAGA
>CAIWXH010000713.1 GCA_903916565.1 uncultured Oscillochloris sp.
AGGCGGGCATCGGTCGCCAGCAGCGCATCAAGCGACTCGGGCGTGGTGAGCAGCACATCGGGCGGGCGTCCCTTGGCAAACGCCCCGTCGCCCGTCTTCATTCCCAGGCGTACACCAAGGCTTGCCAGCGGGTGGGCCAGCCGCGCCTGAAGGTCGTTCACCAGCGCCTTCGTCGGCGTCAAATAGAGGATGCGCGCCTGATTGGGCGGGCGCACCGGCGGGCAGTGGCGCTCAACCAGCGGCGCCAGCACGGCGGCGGTCTTACCACTGGCGGTGGGCGCACAGAGCAACAGACTTTCGCCCGCAAGCAGCAGCGGGATGGCCGCCAGTTGCGCCGCCGTAAAGCTGCCGTGGTGCGCGAAGAACGCCGGCCACGTCCGGGGCAGCCGCGCCTTCAGCGCAAGCTGTGCGCTGAGGTTCGCGTGATCAGGCTGGCCGGGGCGCATTACTTCGCGTCGAGGGCCGCGCTCACATCAACGGTGAAAGCGGGCAGCAGCGCCGAGGTCGCCTGCTCGCCACGGGCGAAAACGCCGTGCGTGACGTACGCGGCCCCTTCGAGACGCAGCACCGTGATCGACTCGTTCAGCGGGTTGACAATCCAGTACTCGGGGATGCCGCCCTCGGCGTAGTCAACGACCTTCTCGACTACATCGCGCTCAGGCTTATCGGCGCTTACCACTTCGATCACCAGATCAGCACCGAGCCAGTAACGATTTTCGCGCCGTAGGTCATCAGCCGACAGCAGAAGCAACAGATCTGGTTCGCGAAACTTCCTTGGGGCAACCTGAAGCCGCAGCGGTGCGGTAAGCACCTTACCACCGGCAAGCTCAACTACAGCGTACAGGAGCCGATAGAGATACATCAGAATGCGCTGGTGCTTATCAGTAGGCATCGGCAAAACCTCAATTGCGCCATCGCTATATTCAACCAGCCGGTTGGTGTCATCAGTCAGCCACAGGTACGCCTCAACGCTCCACCCGCCCTGTTTGGGCAGCAGATCGAGGATCACCTGATTGAACTCATCCTGCTGACTGTCGCGCTCTTGGCTCGTCGCTGTTGCCGTCATGGTGTCACCTCCCGCCGTACCGTTGCGCCGCACGCAGGGATTGTAGCATGTCGGCAAGAGATCACCGGCTTGGCGGGCGACGCTAACGCCGCCCTAGATGCGCTCTGGGCTGAAACCTGAAACCTGAAACCTGAAACCTGAAACCTGAAACCTGAAACCTACAGCCGCAGCCCCTTCGCCAGTTCAGCGACCAGCGTAGTCGGCTCGTAGTCGGCGTGCAGGAAAATCAGGTCGCAGCTTGTGACCGCCAGGCGGATCACTTCGCGCAGGTTGATGCGGTGCTGCCCAAGGGCGCGTGAGAGCATCCCTGGCACCGCCTTGACTATCTCCTCGAAGCGTTCGCGGGGCGGCGGGTAGCTGTAGCCGTAGGCGATGCTGTGGTAGCGCAGCAGCGTCTTGTAAAACTCAAGCACATCGCGCTCGATAAAGCGGTCATCAAGGCGCAAGATCTGCGAGGGCGCCAGCCAGTTATCCACCGGCATACGGTTGTCGCTCTCGGTCATGGCGAAGAGGAAGAAGAGATTTGAGTTGGTCGCGAAGCTCAGTTCATACTCGGTCTTGCCGTGATACGGGATGGTCTTGGGGTCTACCCGACTATTGGCCTGCCCCAGCGCCGCGTAGATCATGGCCTTGAAGAAGGCGTCGGCGTAGCCGCGCTGGGTGGGCCGCAGCAGCGAGTAGTGTTCCGATTCGTCAATCAGCACTGTGAGGCCACCGTAGCCAAGCATCGTCGCCAGCACGCTGATCGCGCTCAGCATGTAGCTGTACTGACGCGCCACCTCGCCGCTCAGGTAGAGGCGCGGCGGGCGCTTGAGGCAGCTTTTCATGTCGGCGCTGGGCGTGCGAAGCAGGCCACTCAGCCAGAGCACGATGTCGTCGAAGGCGCTTTGGCTGGAACAGTCAACCAGAGCCAGCACGGCGGCCACCAGCGGGTCGTCACGCTCACGCGGGCCACGGGCCAGCAGTTGCTCGGCGAAGCCAGGGGTCGCGGCGGCACGCTTTAGCAGCGGGGCGAGGCCGCGCTCTTCGCTGTCGGGGTAGCGTAGGCTACGCACCAAAGCACCGTAGATCTCGTTCGCCTTCCCAGGCGGCACCTCGACCAAATCAAGGCTGGTCATGGCGACCAGACAGTTCTCGCGCAAGGCCCGCCGGGCGGCCAGTTCAACAAAGTGGCTCTTGCCGAAGCCGTAGTCGCCGATCACGGCCATCGCGTCGCCGCCCCGCTCTTTGCTGCGCGCCAGGGCGCGATCCAAACTGACGCGCTCAGCCTCTAGGCCAATCGTCAGCGTCTCGGCGTCTTGGACGGGCACAATACCCAGGCGCAGCGCCTCAAGCGTCTGGCGGGCGCGAAACTGATCATGGTCAAGCACAGCGGGACGATGGGTCGCGGGCGCAGTCGCGGGTGTCAACCAGGCGCTCACCGTCTCAGCAGTAAACTCGCGGGCAGGCAGACGAAAGCGCCGCCCCGAGTCGAAGCGCACCTCCCACTCATAGCCGCCCATATACGTCTTCAGCAGTTCGCCCGGCCCAAGCTGCCGATGGATGACGCGGCGCATCTGCTGGGTCTCAGTTTCGGCCATAGACCTTACTCTCCAGATGGGCGGCTAAGACCATTACTCACAAGTTAAGGTTTCGACAAGGTTGTCAAGCGGCGTTCCTGCGCCCGCCGGGGGACTGAAGTCCCCGGCTCTGTACGTGCGGAAGCCTGCCTTCGCAGGCTTACCCAGGCCGCGCAGGCGGCCTTCGTCCCGCATAGCCCGTGGCTTCAGCCACCGGGCGGGCGGTTTCGCGAACGGTTTGGCGCTTGACAACGCGGCGAATTCCTTAACTTGTGAGTAATGGGCTAAGACAAGGTTTCAGGTGGGAGGTTTCAGGTTTCAGGCCAGCGCATCTGAAACCTGAAACCCGACCCCTGACCCCTGATCCCTGATCCCTGAAACCTTGTCTAATACGGGCGCTGCGTGCTATCGGCGAGCTGCATCAGCGTCTCGCTTTGGCCCCGAATGGCGGCGGCAGCGTACTCGGCGCCAATCTGCTGCTCGCCATCCTCTTTCTGGCGGAACCACTCCGTCACCAGCGCTTTGATAAACAGCCGCCGGTGGCTAATCGCCAGATACGAGGCGCGGGCCGCCTCTGAGAAGGTGGCGATATTCGCCGCCTGCGTCTCCGGGTCAAGCTTGATGCCGTAGGCGCTCTCGAAGATGGGCAGCAGGCGCGAGCCAATCTGGGTCAGCAGTTGCTCGTCGGGGATGTCCAGGTGATCCAGGCTGATCTGCGGGCTGAACGGATTCGAGCGCGAGAAGTAGCCGGGGGCTTGGATGCGCTGCATCAGCGCCGGATACTTTGGCACGATGTCATGGACAAAGGCTGGCGGCACCGCGTAAAGAAACAGCGCGCCCGGCAGATCTTCGCGGCAGCGGTCAATCACTTCACGCAAATTGTCGGTGGCGACCTTCTCCGAACGCCCGCCGACACTGAGCATGCGGTCGCCCTCATCAAACAGCAGCGCGAGGCCCGTGTAGCCAAGCGTTCGCACCATCTGGCAGAGCGAGCGCAGCATCTTGAAGGCGTTGTTCTTGTTAATCTTTTCGGTCACCCCAATCCCGCGCAGATCGCGCCCATCCTCGGGGCTAACCTCTTCGCCGTGGAGCCAGCGGCCCAACGATTCGCGGCGCAATTCCTGCCCACGCAACAGCGCGTTGAAGAAGCCCAACACCGCTTTCTGAAAGCTCAGGCTGTCAATCTGGGTGGTGGCGATGGTCTGGAGTAGCGCGCGCACCTCGGGCAGCTCGGCGGCGCCGGGATCTTCTAGCTCAAGGCTGTAGGGGGCGACAAGGCGGCGCAGCGTGCCCTCAAGGAAGCGCGTCAGGCCGCGCTCGTCTTCGCTGAGACTGCCCAGTTCGTGCCAGATGATGCTGGAGGCCACGGCGGCGTAGACCCGGCGCTGGTCGTCGTACGGACTCTCTTTCGGGCTAAGGTCAACCTTGCTCACGGCAAAGTTGCGGCCCCAGGCCCGGTCGCGCACACAGTAGAGGAAGTGGCTCTTGCCGCTGCCGTAGTCGCCGACCACCAGCTTAAAGACCGCCCCGCCATCGGCCAAGTACGAGCCGAGGTAATGGCTGTCAATCGCATTGAGTAGCGACTCGTTACCGACGTTGTAGAAGCTCACGCCCTTCGAGAGCGGGGTGCCCGACTGGCCGAGGGTCTCGATGATCTGGCGCGCAAGGCGCGGTTCAGGGAGCATACGCCCTCGCTGTTATTTGTTCTTTTCGAACATCACGTCAGAGATAAAATTCCCGCTGTGGAGGCTGTCGCCATTGACGATCCAGATGCTGCGCTCGGGGTTGTCGGTGTGCGACTTGGTGGCGACGGTGCCGTAGGCCCGGAGGCCCTGGTGCAGCACCTTATTGCGGTCGGTAAACTCGTAAAAGTCGTAGGCGAACTGGGCGCGACTATAGTCAGTGAAATGGTGCTTGCTTGGGTTGAAGTGGAAGGTGCGTGACTGGCGCAGCAGCACGAGTTCGTAGTAGCACTCGACGATATTCGCCCGCAGCGGATCGCTTGCACCCCGCCGTGTACGTACGCTCTCCCAGGCGCTATGCAGATGCGTCATCCACTCGGCACCATGTTCGGCGCGTCCGGTGATTGACTTCACCTCGCGGTTATATGTTTTGAGCACGGCCTCGACGCTCAGGGGCACCCGGCTTGCGACAAGGTTTTTGCCGTAGCTGAGCGTAGCGGTGCGGCTCACAAAGTCGGCGGCCAGCTCAAAGGGGCCGATCTCGAAGCGCGGCGGGCGACCCTGGAGCTCAATCCCGCGTGCAGCCAGGGCGTGACGCAGCGCCAGACCGAAGGTCGCGCCAAGCGCTTGCTGGCCCTGCTCTAGCTCATCGGCAAGCCGTGGCAGCAGCGCGGTGAGCGCGGGGTCTTTCAGCTTACTGGCCTCAAGCGCGGTCAAAGCGTGACCGAGCTTCACCACATCCACCGCCTCGCCACGCAGGGCATTGGCGGCATCTTTCAGCACCGAAACCAGCATCGTCAGCAGCTTTACCTCGCGGCGCAAGGTCGGCTGAAGCGGGTCAAGCGCCTCGTCGCGCAAGCGTGAGGCAGCGAGCGCCTCAAGCGCACGCGGGGCCGCATCGGTGGCACCCTGACCGCGCTCAATATACTCGCGCATGCTGCGGGTCGTC
>CAIWXH010000714.1 GCA_903916565.1 uncultured Oscillochloris sp.
CAATCCCTTCATCGCCGGAAACCCTCCCACCTGATACGTTCTACGGTCGGCACGACCAGATCATGAGCATCAAAGACCGGATCGGCGGGATGGCGTCTCAGTGCATCTCCATTGTCGGCTTCCGGCGCAGCGGCAAAAGCTCACTGCTGCGCTACGTGCGCGAGCGCATCCACGAGTTCTGCTCGCAGGAACAGCAACCCCTCGTTGTCGGACTCAGCCTCTCCGACCAGCGGTTTCATACGCCAGCGGGCATCACTGATGGGCTGCGGCGCGGGATTGAGCGCGCCACCGGCAGCGCACCCTGGCGGCACGAGGAGAATGACGATCCCTGGGCAGTTGATGATGGCCTCCAGGCGTTGCGCGACCGTGGCCGCCGCCTGATCGTCCTGATTGACGAGTTTGAGCAGATCAGCGCACGGCTGGTGGCCTTCGAGGGCTGGGGCGGCGACTGGCGCGAGAAGGCCAGCGTGCAGGGCTACTTCGCCCTGGTGCTGGCCACCCAGCGCCCGATTGACACGATTTACAAAGAACTGGGCCTGACCTCGCCCTTCGGCAACATCTTCACCACCGTTGAGTTGGGCGCATTCGCCACCGGCGAGTGGCACGCCCTAGTGCGCGATGGCTTTACGGGGAGCGGCGTTGATCTGCGCGAGGCCGACCTCGTGCTGCTAGACGAACTGGCGGGCGGGCTGCCCTTCTACGTCCAGCTCGCGGCGCAACTGCTCTGGCGGCACGGCGACCACCCGCGCACCCGCACCGAGTTTGTGCTCCAGGCCGAGCCATTCTTTGCCAAACTGTGGCGCGACCTGAGCGAGCAGGAGCGCCACGCCCTGAGCCACGCCGTCGGGCAGCCCAGACTCGCCGCCCCTGTCGCCAACATCCGCGAACGACTCCAGCGCCACGGGATACTGCGCAGCGACGGGCGGCTGTTCAGCAGCGCCCTGGCTGAGTGGCTCAAAGATGGACAGAATCCATGAACCACGTCACGTATCGCCGCACCACCGTCGCTCGCGTCCCCCCTCGCCCGCCGCAGCGGGAGAGGGGGACAGGGGGTGAGGGCCTTCCCGCCCGGACACGGGGGCAACCATGACCCAATTCCTCCGCGAAACCTGGGAACTCTGGTACTGGGCGCTCTTTCGCCCCTCGCTGCTGCAACAGCGTATGAATACGTGGGCACCGCGAGAAGAGAAAGACGGCAAGCGGGCGGATACGGCGTACAACAATATTCTGCTCTTTGGTTCCAACGCCCGTTTCCTATCTCAATTTGCCCTGCTGGCGCTGTTGCTCAGTACACCGCTGATTACCTTGGTTGCGGTAACAGGTGAAGCGCGGGACTGGCTGTTTGTGCTGAGCGCGCTGTTGACCGCCTATGGCGCGAGTGTATGGTTTCTTCCCATGGGCGTGCATACACCGCTGCTCTTTGCCCTGGTGTATGTGTTTCAGCGCGTCATTCTGCGCCTGTCGTTAGACAAAGCGTCTGCCATACTACCACCTCTGCCCCAGTTGGCGCTCGGTATCGGGAGCTACACCCTTGGACTTGTGCTTACTTCATTGTTTGGCTACTGGCTCTGGCAGCGCCAGCAACTCTGGGCGGGACGCATCGTCCTCGTCGCTGGCTCCATGATCAGTGTCGCTGGCGGAAGTTGGCTGGCAACCCAGAGCTGGGTTCTCGCCGCATGGCTGAGCGGGTTGAGTGGGTTCTTTTTATTTTTGACGATAGGTGATGAGCCACGAAATAATGACCCTGAGCAAGCGTTCGGCGTGGCGGTCGGCGTGGCGGTCGGCGTGGCGGGCGTCGGGGCGGTCGTCGTGGCGGTCGGCGTGGCGGGCGTCGGGGCGGTCGTCGTGGCGGTCGGCGTGGCGGTCGGCGTGGCGGGCGTCGTGGCGGTCGGCG
>CAIWXH010000715.1 GCA_903916565.1 uncultured Oscillochloris sp.
AACACACGGGCATTCGCAAGAATTAGGTTAAGCTCCTGCGTGCGCGCAAGGTACCCGGTATACAGGTTCACCTGTGCCGCAACGCCGCCATTCAGCAGACCATCAAGCCGCGCAACTTGCTGCCTGATCCGCACCAGTTCGCCGCTGGCGTAAAAGGTCGTGAGGGCGGTCTGCGCGTCGTCGAAGCGCTGCTGGGCACCGACCAACTGCTCGTCGATCTGTTGGGTTGCGGGACTACCGCCGCTGAACAGATCGTTGACCAGCACCGTATAGCTACGTGCCCATGCCTCAGCCAGTTGAAGTGCACCATCAGAGGTCGTGTCAGTGACCCCAATCTGAATCAGGTCGCTGGTGGCCGTTACCTTAATCTTCCCCACTAGGTCGCCAGCGCGATACGTGGGTAGGTTGAGCGTCTGCGCTACACGGGCTTCAAGGGCTGAGCTTGAGGCAAGGTCAATCATCGCTTGCCGCTGGTTCACCGAGTTGGTGAGCATCGTGGCGTCACGCTGCGCGAAGCGTGGATCGAGGGTGAGTTGTGTGCCTTGGGCGATGACAAGCAGATCACTGCGTGCCTGCGCCGAGCGAGGCGTCTGCATTGTCCATCCTGCGGCCAGCGCGCCGAGCAAGACCATAAGGCCCACAATCAGTCGCCACTGACGGATGATCGCCTGAAAATACGGGCGTAGATCGATCTCTTGTTCCATAGAAGTCAAATTCTCCACGGGCCGAAAATGCCGAACGATTGTAGCAGAACGCCCTTGACTCGTCAACGGAGCCGAGCGATACGTCGCAGTATGACGCCCACGGCGCCCAGATACAGCGTGAATAAGACGGGGTAGAGTGGGGGTAGGCCAAGCAGTCCCGGCTTCTGCGCCGCAAAGACGGCGATTGGCCAGGGGCTGCCATAGTAATATTGCACTAGTCGAGCGAGGCCAAAACCTTCGAGGACGAACATCAAGCCAAGCAGTCCGCTAACGGCATCCTGTGTTCGATCATTTGGCCCAAGTCCCATGACCCCCAGGGTGATCAGCCAGATCGTCGCGGGCAACCCGCTGAACACATAGCGGCCACGGGGCAGGTAATCGTAGCCCCCATAGGCTGGCAGGGGGTGAATGCGTAAGATCAGCGCGCTGAAGCCGCTAACGGCCACGGCTAGGAACAGCCAGATAATACGCTTCTGCCAGAGCGCGGTTGCGACCCGCAAGCGCCAAATTCTGACCCCTAGCCCCACACTGGCGGCAAGGTTGAGTCCGAGCATCGCCCAGGCCCAGCCCATGCCAATCTGCACATGGCCCCACCCATAAGCGACCCAGAAGGTTGTGAAGGCGACCCAGAATGCCCCAGGGTAGATCGGGGCGCTGAGCCGCCAGTCGGTGAGCGAGTGTACCATGGGGTCGATGCCCAGACGCAGATAGTTGGCGTCTAGGGTGTTCACCCAAGAGCGCAACCCCAGGGTTGGTGTGGCCCCCGAAGTATCAAGCTGTAGCCCAGCAACAGCGGCGATAAGCGTGGCGCTGCCCACGATGAGCAACCAGCGGCTAGGCCGCACCGGTTGGCGTGCGCTGCCCCAAAAGATGGCCAGAGTCAGGGGCAGCAGGAAGGGCAGCGCCGTGCGCTTGGCCAGCATACCGACCACGACACTCAGGATGGCGAGGCTCAGGGATGCAAAGCGCGGCCCATCACGAATGAGCAACCCGCACCCGAGCAACAGCGCAGCACCCGTGAAGTTGACCAGCACATCGTTGTTGACGGCGGTCATAATCGCCGCAAACGGTGGCACAAGCGCGTAGATCAGCGGCACCGCCAGTTGGACGAGGGGTGCATCCGGGGCGACCACCACGCTCAGCCGCCAGACAGCGGCGACCGTGAGCGTATAGAAGATCACGCTGAGCAGGCGCGCCGCGAAGAGTTGCACCTCGACGGACTGCGTGAGGGTCAGACGGATCGGCAGCGCGGCAAGCTGATAGTAGAGCGGTGGGTGGACGCGCTGGTTGTATCCGAGCACCGGCAGATCGCCTGTGCGCCCGTTGATGGGGGTACTGCTACCCCAGAAGTGAAAGCGCCCCATCGACTCGGCGATCTGCCAGCGGGCCTCGGTGCTCACAGCATCGAACGCAGGCACCGCGCCGGTCTCCGCAATCAGGCGTGCATACTCAAAGTGGGCTGGCTCGTCGTAGTGCTGCCAGGGTGGCACGAGCACCAGATAGATCAGGCCATGGAGAAACGCGAAGGGCAGTAGCCAGCGCAAGACCGCCCAGTCTGCCCTGCCCCTAATACGCGCCATTGCCCCGCCACACGACGCTAATCGTCTTGGTCAGAATGCGTAGGTCAAACCAGAATGAATAGTTTTGAATGTAGTAGAGGTCGTCTTCCGTATGCAGATGCATGGGCCGGTCGCTGCGCCCATTGATCTGCCACCATCCGGTGATCCCCGGTGGCACCCGGAAGCGCTGCCATTGCCAGGGCGCATACTCGGCGGCGACCTCCGGCATCTCGGGGCGTGGCCCGACTAGGCTCATCTCGCCGCGCAGCACATTCAGCAACTGGGGGAGTTCGTCCAAGCTGCTGTGGCGCAGACGTCGGCCTGTCGGGGTGATGCGCGGGTCGTCCTCAAGCTTATGGATCAGGTGTCCGGTGGTCTCATCACGCTGGATCACCTCGCGCCAGCGCTGCTCGGCGTCCTCGTACATGCTGCGGAACTTGATCATGCGAAACCGCCGCCCATGCTCGCCGATTCGCTCTTGCCAGAAAAAGACCGAGCCGGGTGACTCAAGCTTGATCAGCAGAGCGATGATCGCCATCAGCGGGGCGAGGATCAAGAGCAACCCAGCACTGGCTGTGATGTCGAAGGCGCGCTTGAACAGCCGCTGGGGCAGGGTGAGTGCCGACTCGCGCAGACTGATCAGCGGGATGCCGCCCACCGTCTCGACGGGCGTCCGCGCAAAGGCGAGGTCAAGCACACTGGGGATCATATGCACCATCACCGGCTGTTCGACCAGCGCCAATGAGAGGCGTGCGATCCGCTCGTGCTGCTGTGGCGGCAGGGCGAAGATGACCTCGTCAATCTGTTGGGTGCGTACCAGGTGCGGCGTGTCGTCAATCACGCCAAGGCGCTGAACGGTACTCGGGGCGTCTAGGCCGTCGTTGGTGTACCCGACCACCGTCAAGGCTGACCACTGGGGGTCGGCAAAGGTGGTGACGAGCCGCTCGGCGGTGCCTGGATCGCCGACGACGAGGACGCGACGCTGCACCGAGCGTGGCCTCCGCAGGCGCATATATGAGCGCACAAGCAGATGGATCAGCACCAAGGCGAAGAGGTCGAGCGCGGTGAAGTAGATAAACTGCAGGCGCGAAACTTCACGCACCGTGAGGTAGAGCATGCCGGCGAAGGTGAGTGAGGCCAGCCCCACACTTGCCACCAGTCGCCCGATCGTCTCAATCAGCCCACGGTTCAACAGGCGGCGCTGCGTTCCCATCAGCAGAAAGATGGCCGTCCAGAGTATCGCGACCACGAGATAGATCAGCCACGGGAGGCGCACCTCACGCCAGGTTAGCTCTTGACCAAGGTTGATCCGTAGA
>CAIWXH010000716.1 GCA_903916565.1 uncultured Oscillochloris sp.
CGGTCGCCACGCTGGAGTGTGCGCATGACCGATTCGATGTGGCACATGTCCATGGTCAGCGAGCCCGCGATGCGCAACAGGTCGTCCCAATGGTCGATAATTCGCTGCGGCTGGATGCGATGGGCCGCGAGGTCGTTGAGCCCGCCGTAGTCGGCGGTTCGGTCGATCCGCCAGAGGCGGGTGCCGCCAAGATCGCTGATGCGCGGGCTGAACTGGTAGCCCAAGAGCCAGAGCAGGCCGAACATGCTGTCGGCGTAGGCTCCCGTATCCGTCATAATCTCGCGGGGGTGGAGCGGGGTCTGCTGGCCTAACAGCAGGCTGATCAGCACCAGCGAATCGCGGAGGGTGCCAGTGACGACGATGCCGTGGAGGCCGCTGTACTGATCAGCGGTGAGGTTGTAGTAGGTGACGCCGCGCTCGGGGCCGAAGTATTTGGGGTTGGCCGCCGCATGCACGGTGCGCAAGGGCACCACAAAGCGCACGCCGTCGGCGGAGGCGACCTCCCCGCTCCCCCAGTGGTGCGTGAGCGTGAGCTGACTATGGGCCGCAACCAGGCCAGCGTTCGCGCGCAGCAGGGTCTCGCTGCGGAGGTAGTGTTGCTGCACCCAGCGCAGGCGGTCATCACGCAGGGCGGGGATGCGGGCGTTGATCAGCGGGGCGATGCCAAGATTGCAGGCATCGGCGATCAAGATCGCACACAGGCTGCTGGCGAGATCCTCCACCTCAGCGCTCCGCTCGCTCAGATGGGTGAACGCCTGGAGGAACCCGGTACGTTGATGGACTTCGAGCAGCAGTTCGGGGAGATCGACCTGCGGCAGCAGCTGCGCGATCTGGTCACGCAGGCGGATGAGGCTGGCGGGTTCGTCGAGGCGTTCGAGCGGGCTGAGGACAAGGTCAGGTTTGCCGCCGACGGTGGTGATGGTGACGGCGGCATTGGTCGGCAGCGCCGCTGCGGTGGTCTGGTAGGCGGTGTCCAACTGCGTGGCGAGCTGGGCAAGTGCGGTCTCCCCGTCGGCCAGTTTATCGAGGGCACGACAGACCTGGGGGCGTGCGGCCTCCCAGGCGGCACCGTGCAGCATGCCGCGCCGGGGGTCGGCGTAGCGCAGGCTGGGCTGGACAAACACTTCGCGGCGGCGCAGGGCGGTGACTAGCCGGTCGAGGACGCAATAGGTGTAGCCAATCCGATCCGCGCGCTGCGTCCCGATGAGGACATAGGACCGCCACGCCGCCGTGACCACCTGGAGGGGCGCGTCCGTCAAGGTGTGTCCGCGTCGCCCCTCGTGCTGCTGGAGATACTGATAGGCCCGCAGCACGGTCTTGCCGGCGGGAAGCGCGTCGAACTGGATGGTCGTCAGGAAGCGCGGGCGAAAGCGGCTAATCCGCCGGTAGCGGGCAACCAGTGCCTCGTAGGTGGTGTCAGCGGTGGGGCGCGCCAAGGCACGCACCTGCGCGATGGCATCGTCCAAGGCGTCGTTGGCGTACTGTGCGGCGACTGCCGTGCGGATCGTTCCATCGGCGACCACGGGGTCACGCAGAATTGTTACGACCTCCGCAAGCGTGAGCGCGGCGGCATCCAAGTCTTTGAGCGTCCGCACGCGCGTCTGGATGCCGGCCTTGGCAGCCTCGCTGAACAGGGCGGTCACGACGGCATCGAGCATATCGAGAATGGTGTCGTGGCTCAGGGCGACCAAGGTATGCAAGGCCGCACGTAGGGTGGCCGCCCGGCGCGTATCCGCGAGGCGCGCCAAGGTCTGCGCCCGTGCGGTCAAGGCAAGGCGCGCCAGGGTGTGCAAGCGACTCAGCGGGAGCTGGCGTGGCAGGGCGGGGAGCACCGGGAGATCGCGGAGCTGGATGAGCTGGTTGAGTGCATCGAGCAAGCCCTGACTGCTGGGCGTCGTTGGCAGGCGACGGATCTGCTCGAACGGGGTGAGGTGCGCGTCCGGGGCGACGACCAGCAGGGCATCAAGCTGCTGGCGTTGCGCGAGGGTCAGATCATGGGCCAGGATGCGCCAGATGCGGTCGCTGGCCCGGTCACGGACGCGGGCGACATCGCGGGCTAACACGGTCATGCCGGGGAGTACGACCTTCTGGCGGATGAGCCAGGTCACGGCCCGCTCAAACAGGATGCTGGGCCGCTCGGTGCCGAGCCAGGCACGGGCAAAGAGCCAGCGCATGAAGCGCCAGCCGCGCTGGGGATCGGTGTAGTCTACGTAGGCATAGCGCTGCCGGATGTCCACGGTATGGTGCCAGGGCATCCGCGAGGCCCGGTAGCGGGTAAGGTGATCGGTGGGGGTGATCGCCAATTGCTGGGCAAGGTAGTGGACGAGCACGTCCGGCACCGCCGTAGGGTCGCTGAGAAAGGTGCCAAGCAGGCGCACCGTCGCGAGTTGCACCGCGTAGCCAAGGCGGGTATGATCGCTGCGGAGCGCCGTGAGGACCGCTCGGTCGGTCGCGTCAAGGTAGGCACTGCGGGCAAGCTGGTCGGCGGAGGGGTCGGCGACAAAGCGGCCATAGCGGGCGACCTGATCCGCAGCGAGGAAGGCAACGGGCATGCCATGGCCCTTCGGGTCAGCAGGGAAGCACAACAATTCCTGAGAGAATGTACGTTCTCACCGTAAACGCGACCAGAGCCCTGCATTGGGAAGCCTTCCGCAGCGTTCCAGAATGGGGCGTCCGTTCAAGATTATCACAGGAACGAGGTGCTGATGGAGATACTCCTGCTTCCCGAGGCCATCGCGCGCTTCCTCTCCGACCTCCAGCGGGCCGAGTGCTCGCCCCACACCACACGGGCCTATCGGACAGAGCTGAATCACCTCATCGCCTGCCACCCTGGACCCGTTGGGGCGATCTCGGTCGATGTGGTGCGCGCAGCCCTGGCCCGTCGCGACGGCCGGAGCCCCGCGAGCCGAGCTAGAACGATGGCCGCGTTCAACAGCTTCCTGACCTGGGCCGTCAAACACGACCTGCTCGACGCAAACCCACTCATCAAGCTGAACCGGGTGAAAGTCCCGGAGCCCGGGCCGCGTGGGGTCGCGCGAGACCAGATTGACGCGGTGCTGAAGGTCATCCCCCGTGACCAACTCCGTGACCAGCTGCTCTTCCGGCTGCTGGCCGAGACCGGGCTGCGCATCAGCGAGGCGCTCCAGCTTGACGTGGACGATCTCGACCTGACCCACGATGACGAGCACCTGCATGTCCTCGGCAAGGGCGGGCATCGGCGCACGGTACTGCTCGACGACCCGAAGCTCGTCCGTCTGCTCCGGCGCTACCTCAAGGAAACCCAGGCACGGCATGGGCCATTGTTCCGGGCGCTGAAGCACGGCGATGGTCAGCCCCTGCGCTACCAGACGATCCAAGCGCGGTGGGCAACCTATTGCGCCGAGGCCGGCGTTGACTGCACGCTGCACCAACTCCGCCATAGCCACGCGACCGCATTGGTTCAGGACGGGGTGAGTCTCGCAACCATTCGCAAACGCCTCGGGCACAAGCATATCCAGACGACCCTGCGCTACGCCGAGCAGAGCGACACGGCAGCCGACGTGGAACTACGCCAGCGGCGACGCACGATCCAGCGCACGCGGTAACAACGCACCTACACGATTCCGCTTATTGGTATTTTCTGTTCCATTTCTACCGGGAGCCCGTGATCGCGGGCGCGAAGGCTCCGTTTGGGGCGTGGGGCGCGAAGGCTCCGTTTGGGGCGCGGGGCGCTGGGGCCGCGTGAGAAAACCCAGGCGGCGGTACCACGGGCGGCGCGGGGATGACGGCTTTGCTGGGTCAGTCAGGTGGGGCACCACCTGCGCTAGTGCCTGCCGCAGCTCGGTGGCGCTGCCGTGGCGCTTATCAGCGGTGAGGTTCAGCGCACGCAGGAGTACTTTACCAAGCGCAGGCGGCAGCGCCTCGTTGAGCTTGTGTGGCGACACCAGCGGGTCAGCTTGGCCCGCGTAGAGTTTGTCGCGCCGCTCTTGGGCGTCGGTGGGCAGCGTATCGGTGAGCAAA
>CAIWXH010000717.1 GCA_903916565.1 uncultured Oscillochloris sp.
ATCGCTTGGAGGTAGAACTGCTCCCGGCTGCCTTGACCGAGAGCTATGTCCCGGTCGGTAGCCCCCAAGCGTTGTCTTTTACTCGTGCCGACAGTTCGCTGTTGACCCCAGCCCCCTCTCCCTGAACGGGAGAGGGGGAGCCGAACCTATCCTGCTGCGGAATCTCCCCTCTCCCCTTGAGGGAGAGGGGCCGGGGGTGAGGGGCAACAGGCGCCGTTGACGGAACCCTAGCGCAAGTGGGCGGATCATCGCCCCGTAAGCCCGCCGCACCGTACAGCAGAAAGTCGTAGCCATGGATCTCGCCATCACCGCCATCATCACCGCCGTCATCAGCGCTGGCCTCGTCTGGTTCATCACCACACGCCAGCTTCACACGTTGCGCGCCGCCCTTGGCGCACAGCGCGAACAGGTGGCCCGCGCCGAGGCGAACCTTGCGGCGGCAACCAGCGCCCTGGGCGAACAGCGCACCCGCATGGCGCGTACCGAGACAAACCTTGAGGCCGTCACCATCGCCCTTGGGATGCAGCGCGAGCGGGCGACCCGCGCCGAGACCGCCCTTGAGGCGGCAAACAGCGCCCACGCCGACAAGCTCGCCGCGCTGAACGACGCCGAGCAGCGGCTGCACGACAGCTTCACGCGCCTCAGCGGCGAGGCGCTGAAGGCCAGCAGCGCCCAGTTCCTGCAACTGGCCGAAGAACGCATGCTGCGCCAGCAGCAGACCGCGCAGAGCGACCTGAGCAGCCTCGTCACCCCGCTGCGTGACACGCTCTCGCGTCAGGAGCAGCAGGTCAAGCTGCTGGAAGAGGCACGGCAGCGCGACTACGGCAGCCTGGACGCGCTGCTGAAAGCGATGCAGCAGAGCCAGGACGCGCTGCAAAGCGAGACTGGGCGCCTCGTCAGTGCGCTGAGCAAACCGCAGGTGCGTGGGCGCTGGGGCGAGCTTCAGCTCAAGCGCCTGGTCGAACTGGCCGGGATGCAAGACCACTGCGACTTTGAGGAACAGGTCACGATTACCAGCGCCGATGGCGGGTCGCAGCGGGTGGACATGGTGATCCGGCTGCCGAACCAGCGCTGTATCGTGATTGACGCGAAGATGGCACTTGGCGCCTTCGAGGATGCGCTGCACGCCGACGAAAGCCAGCGCCCGGAGCGGCTGCGGCACTACGCCAACCAGGTGCGCGGCCACGTTGACACGATGGCGAAACGGGCTTATCACAAGGCGCTGCCTGGCGCCTACGAGTTCACGGTGATCTTCATCCCCGGCGAACTGTTCTACCACGCGGCGCTTGAATACGACCACGCGCTGCTCGACTACGCCTTAGAGAAGAGCATTCTCTTAGCCAGCCCCAACACGCTGATCGCCCTGCTCAAGTCAGCCGTGATGGGCTGGCGCGAAGCGCAACTCGCCACCGACGCCCGCAAGATCCAGCAGCTAGGCGCTGAGGTTTACGAGCGACTGAACGTGGTCGTGAAGCACCTGACCGCGCTGGGGAAGAATCTCAGCCAGAGCGTCACCGCCTACAATGGCGCGGTAGGCAGCATCGAGAGTCGGCTGCTGGTGAGTGCGCGGCGGATGCGCGGCATGGGCATCGGCTCTGCCGATTTGCCTGAACTGGCTGCCCTGGACGTATTGCCCAACGCCTTTAGCCAGCCCGAGTTGTTGGGCGACAGCGCCGCATCGGAGCCGTAGAGACGCCCCGGCGGGGCGTCTCCGGCGGAAAGACGCCCCGGCGGGGCTAGGGCTACGTCAACGTTGCCCGCCGGGGGGCTGAAGCCCCCGGCTAGGTGTTGCGAAGCCCGCCTGCGCGGGCTGAACGAGCCTGCGAAGGCAGGCTTCGCACCAAAAGCCCCGGGGACTTCAGTCCCCCGGCGGCGTGGTGGTACGGGTTCACTCGGACGTTGCAACCGCCATACGTGCCCAGGTTGCCAGGGCGCGAATATGCGCGGGCGTGGTGCGGCAGCAGCCCCCAATCAGCCGAGCGCCCGCCGCACGCCATGTCTGCGCCTGTGCGCCAAAGGTCGCGCACGCGCCGTCGCCCTGCCACGTGCCATCGGCGGCGCGGTAGACCTCGCCCGAGTTTGGGTAGACCACGATTGGCTTGGTTGTGGCACCGCCGAGTGCCGTAATCAGGCTGGTGATGTGTGCGGGCGCGGTGCAGTTGACGCCCACCGCCGCCACTTGCGGGTGCGCGTCAAGCAGCGCAGCACACGCGGCGATTGATTCGCCGTGGCTGATGTGGGCGCCGTCGCGGGCGCTGAAGCTGAACCAAGCCCATGTGCCGGGGAACTCAGGTAAGAGCCGCGCAAGCGCCTGCGCCTCAACCAGACACGGAATCGTCTCACAGGCCAGCAAGTCGGCACCAGCGGCTGCCAGCACCGCCATCCGTGGCCGATGGAAGTCCATCAGCGCCGCCTCGCTTAGCCCGTAATCGCCACGGTACTCGGAGCCATCGTGCAAGAAGGCACCATACGGGCCAATCGAAGCCGCCACCAAGGGCCGTGGGCGCCCCGCACGCACGGCGCGGTCGGCCCAAAAATCGTCGCGGGCCTCGGCGGCAAGACGCACCGAGCGCGTCATCAGGGCTGCGGCATCATCATGACTAATGCCCCGGCGGGCGAAGCCCTCAAAGGTGGCCTGGTAACTGGCCGTGATCGCCACATCGGCACCAGCGGCGAAGTAGTCGCCATGCACCTGGACGATCAGCTCGGGGGCTTCAAGCAGCACCTTCGCCGACCAGAGCGGGTCGCGC